>JAZSDF010000140.1:0-12066 GCA_045531035.1 Acutalibacteraceae bacterium
CCAAAGACCAGAAGGAGGTGCTTTAAGAATGTCAGCAAACAACAGCTACGAGACAATGATGGTTTTCTCCGTTGCTAACGGTGAAGAGGCTGCTCAGCCAAGTCGGAGGCCAAGCGGTCTTAGGAAGACAAGCAACTATTGCAACTCCTTGGCTCACAGAACGACATGGCTACGATCCGACTTTGGCAACTGAAAAAACCATCATTGTCTCATAGCTGATGTTTGCTGACATTCTTAAAGCACCTCCTTCTGGTCTTTGGCCACGGTGCATCCGTGGCAAGGAATAAAATTTGTTTTAATCCTGCTGTTTTCTCTACAGCAGTTTAGTATTTTAACAGAATAATCCTGACTTGTCAAGCTATTTGATTAACAAAAAAGATGCAACTGAAAATTCTTACTTGTTGCACTTGCACAAAACACATTATATAATGTATAATATAAATGTATTGTTATCAGTCCACGGAGGTGACCCCGATGAATGAAAGATTGCCCTATCTTCGCAAAAAATCAATGAGTCTGCCCCTTACTCCCGGGGTATACCTCATGAAGAACAAAAAGGGCGAAATTATATATGTCGGCAAAGCAAAAGCACTCAAAAACAGAGTCAGCACCTACTTCGGTTCGCAGAATAATCACACCGTCAAGGTGCGTAAAATGGTTGAAAATGTTGAGGATTTCGACTATATTATGTGCGACAGCGAGTTCGAGGCTCTTGTGCTTGAATGTTCGCTGATTAAACAACATTCTCCCAAATACAACATTCTTTTAAAAGATGACAAGGGCTATCATTATATAAAAATCACATCGAACGGCTGGAAAAACATTTCTGCAGTCAAGCAAAAACTTGACGACGGTGCGGAATATATCGGACCCTACACCAACTCCTTCGGAATTACAAATGCCATTGACGAAGCGAAAAAGATTTTTCTTCTTCCGCAATGCTCAAAGGTCTTTCCGAGAGATTTCAACAAAAGCCGTCCCTGTCTGAATTTCCATATCGGTCAGTGCTCTGCTCCGTGTGCGGGCAAAACAACCGAAAAAGCTCATTCCGAAGCGATTGAGCATGCAATTGATTTTATTATAAACGGCTCGGGCAAAACAATCGACTCACTCACTCAGAAAATGCTTGATGCTTCTGAAAATCTTGAGTTTGAAAAGGCTGCAAAAATCAGGGATAAAATCAATGCCATAAAAAAGATTAACGAAAAGCAGAAGGTCGTTGCAGCTTCGGTTGAAGAGCAGGATGTTTTTGCGGTTGTATGCTCTGAAAACAAAGCTTGTCTTTCTGTTATCAGATTCCGAGATTCCCGTCTTTACGATACCGAGCATTTTATTTTTGACACTCCCGAAAATCTGTCCGAAGCAAGACATGAACTGATAAGAAGCTATTACTCCATGCGTGATTTCGTGCCAAGAAGAATTGCCGTTGACGGCGAAGTTTCCGACAGCGAGGTGCTCTGCGAATGGCTTTCGTCTCTTGCAAAACGAAAAGTCAATATCGCTCTGCCCCAAAGAGGCGAACAACATTCTCTCATGGAAATGTGCCGTTCAAATGCAGCGCAGAAGCTCGGGATTTATCTCGGCAAAACAGGAAAATCGACTGCGGCTCTCGATGAACTCGCAGTCCTTCTCGGACTTAAATCAACTCCCGAATTCATCGAATCATACGACATATCCCACACCGCAGGCAGTGAAAACGTTGCGGGTATGGTTGTTTTCAAGGGCGGATTGCCCTACAAAAAAGCCTATCGCCGATTTGCGATAAAAGGCTTTTCGGGTCAGGATGACTACGCATCAATGGCGGAGGTTATCGAGAGAAGAATACTCCGTTATTTTGAAGAAAAAGACACGGGCGAAGGCTTCGGAAGACTTCCCGACCTTATTCTGCTTGACGGCGGAAGCGGTCAGGTAAATGTGGTCAGACCCGTGCTCGAAAAATATAATCTTAATATTCCCCTCTTCGGCATGGTCAAGGATTCACATCATAAAACAAGGGCAATTGCCTGCTCGGGTGATGAGCTTTCTCTCACCTCAAAAAGAGCCGCTTTCACGCTTGTTTCAACCATTCAGGAAGAGGTTCACCGATATTCGATAGAATATCACCGAAACCGCAGAAAGAAGGCTTCTCTGTCCTCAACCCTCACGTCGATTGAAGGTATAGGTGAAAGCAGATGCAAGGCGCTTCTGAAGCATTTCAAAACCGTAAAGGCAGTCTCCGAGGCAAGCATTGACGAGCTTTCCGCAGTTAAAGGAATGAACAAAAATGCGGCAAAAGCGGTTTTCGAAGCATTTCACGGTAAAAATACAGATACGTAAGTTTAAATTTACAACTTTTTTTCCAATTGTTAACATTTTATCTTGACATTGCATTATATTTAATGAGATAATAGATTGATAATATCCGAGGAGATTTGTATGAGAGTTATAACAGGTTCGGCAAGAGGCATGGTCCTCAGAACACTCGAAGGAAACGACGTAAGACCCACAACAGATAAGGTTAAAGAGGCAATTTTCAGCGCAATCCAGTTTGAGATTGAAGGCAGACGTGTTCTCGACCTTTTCGCAGGCTCGGGTCAGCTCGGAATCGAAGCACTCAGCAGGGGTGCCGAAAGTGCCGTTTTCGTTGACTCCGATAAAAATGCCGTTAAGATTATCAAAGAAAATCTTGCCAAAGCAAAACTCGATTCCCTCTCATCGGTTGCACAGACCGACTCAATAGCCTTCCTCACCATGACTGACAGAATTTTTGATGTTGCCTTTCTCGACCCGCCTTACGGCAAAGGTCTTTTGCAGAAGGCTCTCTCAAAAATCGGTGAACACATCGCCGAGGGTGGCATAGTAATATGCGAACATCCCTTCGGAGAAGAGCTTGAGGATGAAATCGGCGGTCTTGTGAAGCAGAAAGAATATAAATACAGCAAGGTTGCCGTAACTCTTTACCGAAAGGTATGATTATATGAAAATTGCAATTTGTCCGGGCAGCTTTGACCCCGTAACAATCGGTCATATCGACATCATTCACCGTGCGGCAAAGCTCTTTGATAAGGTTATTGTCGTTGTTATGTTCAACTACCATAAGCCCGACGGATATTTCACCGTGCAGGAAAGAGTTGAGCTTCTCAAACGCAGTATCACCGACATCGATAACATCGAAATTGAGATGTACGGAGGTCTTCTTGCGGAATATGCCGACCAAAAGGGCGCATGTGCCGTTGTAAAAGGACTTCGTGCCGTTTCGGACTTTGAATACGAATTCCAGCAGGCTTTGACAAACAAAAAACTCAATCCTGAACTTGAAACGGTATTTCTCACCGCAAATGCGGAAAATATGTATCTTTCATCCAGCGTAGTCAAGCAGGTTTGCGAATTCGGCGGAGATATCAGCGAATTTGTTCCCGCAGAAATATGCGATGACATCATAAAAAGAATAAAAGAAAGGACCAGGTTTTCAAAATGAACATTGAAAATTTACTCGACCAGATCGAAGATATTTTAGAGGCAGGTTCAAAAGTTCCTCTGTCGAATAAAACAGGCGTTGACGCAAACGCTATCAGAACAATCATTGAAGATATCAGACTCAACCTTCCGAACGAAATTACTCAGGCAAGAGCTATCGTTGCCGACAGAAACAACCTTCTTGTCAAGGCAAAGAACGAAGCAGTTGCCGCTGTTACGGGTGCACAGGAGAAGTCAAGAGCTCTCATTTCGACTGCAGAAGACAAGGTAAGGGCACTTGTTCTCAAGACCGAAGACTATTCAAAGAACAAGGTTGCAGAGGCTGAAGCTCAGGCAAAGCAGATTGTAAACACAGCAAACGAGGACGCAAAAATCATCAGAGCAAACGCTCAGCTTGAGGCTGCCGCTATGGTTGACAACAGCGAAATCGTTATCCAGGCAAAGGCAACCGCAGAATCAATCGCTCTCTCCGCTCAGGAGGAAGCCGCTTCAACAATTGCAGGCGCAAAGGCTCAGGCTGAAAACATTGTCAATGCCGCTGCAGAGCAGGCTGAAAGAACAATCGAGGATGCAAGAAGCCGTTCCGACGAAGCAATCAACAAGGCAAACAAGTGGTCAGCTGAAATCAGAATGGCAGCAGGCGATTTCGTTGAAGAAATCATGAAAACCGCTGACGAATCCGTTGCGGAAAGCCTTGCAAAAATTCAGGCGGCAAGAACCAACATCAAAACTGTTATCGGCAAAATTGACGCTGAAAACGCTGAATAAAAAGAAAAAGCCCTCTGTTTCCGACAGAGGGCATATATCTGTTTTCAGTCCTGAACATCGTTTACAATTTCGATATCTGCATTGTAGATATCCTCGGCTGCTTTGAGTATATCCGCCTTGCGAACACTCGAGCGGTAGTATTCAAGAAGCTTTTTTTCGTTTTTGTTAACAATAACCGATTCATCGTCAGGCGAGCTTGCAGAGGTAATCATTTCTGCTTCGCCGTCAAAAAAGGGACTGATGAAATCATCAAGAGAAGTGTTGTAGAGTGCGGCAAGCTTTACGATTATATCAAGCTCAGGCATCCTCATTGTTTCGTACTTTGCATAGGTTGACCTTGCAACGTCGAGATAATCGGCAACTGTTTTCTGCGTCATATGGTTTGACACACGGTAGATTTTCAGTATTCTTCCGACGGTCTTATCGTCAAGCAAGGTAAACTTTTTCACCGCACTTCCCCCTTTCATCTGTTTTTAAGTATACATAATTCGGAACTGATTTGATGAATTGTTCCGAATTGTCACAATTTTGTGAAGGAGCATTAAAATGTCAAACGGTATTTTCGAAAAAACCAAATATTTTATCATTGATATGGACGGCACTTTTTATCTTGACGGCAACATCATCGAAGGGTCAAAGGACTTTATCGAAAAGGCAAGAGAAAGCGGAAGGGATTTCTATTTCTTCACCAACAACTCCTCAAATAATGTTGAGGTATGCCGTGCAAAGCTCGAAAAAATGGGCTTCCCCGTTGACGAAAACAGAGTTATCATTTCATCCCACGTTGCGGCAGATTATCTCAACAAGAACTATGCGGGAAAGAAAGTATTCCTTCTCGGCAACGAAAGACTTACGGGTGATTTCGAAAAAGCGGGAATTAACCTCGTTTCCGAAAATCCCGATATCGTTGTTCTCGGATTTGACACAACACTCACCTATCAGAAGATGTGGGATGCTGTTCGTTATATCGACGGCGGCGCAGTTTATCTTGCAACTCACCCCGACCTCAACTGCCCCACCGCAGATGGCTATATGCCCGATACAGGTTCGATGATTGAGCTTTTCGCCGCTTCAACAGGCAAAAGACCCGTTGTTCTCGGAAAACCCATGACCGCAACCGTTGACTATATCACGGAAATGCTCGGCTGTGAACGAGAAGAACTTGCTTTTGTCGGTGACAGACTTGCAACCGACATCGCAATCGGTGCAAACCACGGTATTCCCTGCGCCCTTGTTTACAGCGGCGTTACAACCCCCGAGGAATATGCAGATTCAGATATCAAAGCAAGCGTAGCCGTTGAAAACCTCAAGGCACTTGCTGAATATCTTTAATATAACACGTCAGTTCGAAACCATCCTGACGGGCATCAGATGATGCCGAACAAAACTAAGGAGCTTAAAAATGAACAAGAAAAAAGTCACCGTCATGGCGCACGGTGCCATGATAGCGGCAATCTATGCCGCCGCAACCTATCTGTGCGCGGTTTTCGCAATCGCCTACGGCAACATTCAATTCCGTCTTTCCGAAGCGTTGACCGTTCTGTCGGTATTCACCCCTGCGGCAATTCCGGGACTTACGGTCGGCTGCATAATCGGAAATCTTTCAAGTCCGTTCGGAATCTGGGACATTGTTTTCGGTTCTCTCGCAACATTTCTTGCAGCGATAACCGCCCGCGCATTGCGAAACATTAAATTCAAAGGATTTCCGTGGCTATCACTTATTATGCCCGTTATTTTTAACGCATTGATAGTCGGTGCGGAATTAACCCTTCTGCTTCCGACAGACAAGACACGAATCGCAACCTTTGTGATCTACGCACTTGAGGTTGCGGCAGGCGAACTCGCAGTCTGCGTTGCAGGCGGAATACCGCTTTACTATGCGGTCAGAAAAACCAAAATTTTTGACAGATTATAAAAAAATCCCCGATGTTCACAATCGAACATCGGGGATTAACTGTTTTATTCAGTTCTTTTCAACGCCCATGGTTACTTTTTCGCCGTTGATATCCCAATCCTTTGAGTAGGAGCCGCCTGCAGCGGTGATGATATCGGTTGCGAGAACATCGCCCTTGATTCCGTCAGCGTTTGCATTGAAGATTGCTTCAATCTTTTCATTGCCGCTTACATAAATCTTTATGGTGTCCATAACCTCAAATCCTGCATCCTTACGCATTGTCTGAATTTTCGAGATAAGCTCTCTTACGAAGCCTTCTTCGATAAGCTCATCGGTAAGGTTTGTATCAAGAACAACTGTAACGCCGTTGCCGCTTTCAGCGTGATAGCCTTCCTTCTGAACGGTTTCAATGAGAAGGTCTTCAACTGCAAGCGAAATTTCGGTGCCGTCTGCGGTGAAGCTGATTGCTCCCTTTTCGTCAAGCTCTTTCTTTGCGGCGGAGCCGTCAAGAGAAGCAAGATGATTTCTGATTGCACCGAGAAGCTTGCCGTACTTGGGGCCGAGTGTCTTAAGCTGAGGCTTGAAGCTGTAGGAAACATATCCTGATGAATCCGTCACAAATTCAAGCGACTTAACATTAAGCTCGTCCTCAATGATTTCGCAGAAATCTCTGCCGAGTGCCTTTGCAGCGGTTGCGTAAATCTTGCCGAGAGGCTGTCTGTTCTTGATGTTTGCAGTGTTTCTTGCCGCACGTCCGAGAACAACGATATTGAGAACCTCGTCCATAGAAGCTTCAAGGTCTGCATTGATAATCTTTGCATCGGAAACGGGATAATCACAAAGGTGAACGCTGATAGGTGCGTTCTTATCAACATTGCAAACAAGGTTGCGGTAGATATCCTCTGCCATGAAGGGGATCATGGGAGCAGCAAGCTTGACAACCGTTACAAGTGCGGTATAAAGGGTCATATAAGCATTGATCTTATCCTGCTCAAGTCCCTGTGCCCAGAAACGCTCTCTGCCACGGCGGACATACCAGTTACTCATGTCATCAACGAAACTCTGGAGTGCCTTTGCAGCCTCGGGAATAGCGTAGCTGTCAAGATAACCGTCAACGGTATCAATGAGGGTGTTGAGCTTTGAAAGAAGCCACTTATCCATAATGGAAAGCTTATCGTAATCAAGCTCATGCTCTGAGGGGTTGAACTTATCGATGTTCGCATAAAGAACATAGAAAGCATATGTGTTCCAGAGAGTACCCATGAACTTACGCTTGCCTTCAACAACCGCATTGTCGTGGAAACGGTTGGGAAGCCAGGGAGCGGAGTTTGTATAGAAATACCAACGGATAGCATCTGCGCCGTGCTTTGCAAGTGCATCGAACGGGTCAACTGCGTTACCCTTTGATTTTGACATTTTCTGACCGTTTTCGTCCTGAACAAGACCGAGAACGATAACGTTCTTATACGGGGACTTGTCGAAGAGAAGGGTTGAGATTGCCATGAGTGAATAGAACCAGCCCCTTGTCTGGTCAACAGCCTCGGAGATGAACTCTGCGGGGAACTGCTGTTCAAAGAGGTCCTTGTTTTCAAACGGATAGTGGTGCTGCGCAAAGGGCATTGCACCTGAATCGTACCAGCAGTCGATAACTTCGGGAACTCTCTTCATTTCCTTGCCGCACTTTTCGCACTTGATTGTTACATCATCGATGAACGGACGGTGAAGTTCAATGTTTTCGGGGCAATTGCTGCTCATTGATTTGAGTTCTTCAATTGAACCGATTGAATGTCTGTGGCCACATTCACATTCCCAGATGTTGAGTGGTGTGCCCCAGTAACGGTTACGGCTGATACCCCAGTCCTGAATGTTTTCAAGCCAGTCTCCGAATCTGCCCTTGCCGATGCTTTCGGGAATCCAGTTAACTGTGTTGTTATTCTTAACAAGATTATCCTTGACTGCGGTCATCTTGATGAACCAGGATTCTCTTGCATAGTAGATAAGCGGAGTGTCGCATCTCCAGCAGAAGGGATAGTCATGCTCAAACTTGGGTGCAGAGAAGAGCTTGCCTTCGCTGTCAAGATCAACAAGAATCTTGGGGTCTGCATCCTTAACGAACATGCCTGCATAGGGTGTTTCCTCTGTCATGTTACCCTTGCCGTCAACAAACTGAACGAAGGGAAGGTCGTAGCTTCTGCCGACCTTTGCGTCGTCTTCACCGAATGCGGGTGCGATATGAACGATACCTGTACCGTCGGACATTGTAACATAATTGTCAACGGTTACGAAGTGAGCCTTTTTATTCTGCTTCTTTGCAACATCGCCTGCGCAAGCAAAGAGGGGCTCATATTCTTTGTATTCAAGGTCTGTACCCTTATAGGTTTCAAGGATTTCATAGGCTGCAACGCCGTTTTCCTTATCGCCGAGTGAACCGAGAACGTTATCAAGAAGAGCCTTTGCCATGTAGTATGTGTAGCCGTCTGCCGCCTTAACCTTGCAATAAGTTTCTTCGGGGTTTACGCAGAGTGCACAGTTTGAGGGAAGAGTCCAGGGAGTGGTTGTCCATGCAAGGAAATATGCATCTTCGCCGACAACCTTGAATCTTACAACCGCTGAACGCTCTTTTACTGCCTTATAGCCCTGTGCAACCTCATGGGATGAAAGAGGAGTTCCGCAACGGGGGCAGTAAGGAACAATCTTGAAGCCCTTATAAAGGAGACCCTTGTTCCAGATTTCCTTGAGTGACCACCAGATTGATTCGATATAGCTGTTATGATAAGTAACATAGGGGTCGTCCATGTCCGCCCAGAAACCGACAGTACCGGAGAAATCCTCCCACATACCCTTATATTTCCATACGCTTTCCTTACATCTGCCGATGAAGGGTTCAAGACCGTAGTTCTCAATCTGTTCCTTGCCGTTGATACCGAGTTCTTTTTCGATTTCAAGCTCAACGGGGAGACCGTGAGTATCCCAACCCGCTTTTCTGGGAACCTTATATCCCTTCATTGTGCGGTATCTGGGAATCATGTCCTTGATAACACGTGTAAGAACGTGACCGATATGAGGCTTGCCGTTAGCGGTGGGGGGGCCGTCATAGAAAGTATAGGTCGGACAGCCTTCTCTTTCTTCGATGCTCTTCTCGAAAATACGGTTTTCTTTCCAGAAATCAAGCACGGCTTTTTCTCTGGTGACGAAATCGAAATTCGATGAAACTTTTTCGTACATTCTTCATTCCTCCGATTTATTTGAGAATCTTAATTGTTCAGTCATTAATTCAGCGGCAAAAAAGCCCGCATGAACCGATTTTATACTGAAAAAGTATAACACACGATTTTGGCATTGTCAACAATAATAAGGTATAGTATATAAACAATGCAAGGATGTTATGGATTGATTTCTGCCTGTGCAAATCCGATACATTCTCTGCCCCTGATCATATCGGAAGTATCTCTTGCGTTGAAATAAAGGCGAAGCGAATTGCCGTGCATCACGAGGTGGCTGGCATAAACAAACTGGCGCATCCAGTCCTTGCCGTGAACCTCGGCGGGCTCAATGAGCACTTTTGCAAAATCAAATGAAACGCCGTCATCCGATGTGAGCAGAATAATCGCCGAATGGCTTTTTCCGTCGCGTTCATATATACCGTTCTGTATTCCGATATATCCGTCGGCAAGTCTGTAAACCTTAAGACATCCGCTGCAAAGATTGAGATACGGATTATTTTTATCGGGCGATATAATCGGCTTTCCGTTTGATGTGTAGCCGTTTACAATATCAGAACTTTCAGCGAAATTTATATGTGTCGGTTCACAGAAACCGCAATCATTTATGAAAGTCATTCCGCACGAATAATAAAGGCGGTTTATGCCGTTTTCACGAATCAGGAAGGGATTTGAAATCGCATCTCCCCTCTCGCTTTTTTCATATCCGAGGGCATTTGTGATAACCGGCTTCGGCTTTGACCAATTCACAAGGTCTGTGCTTTCAACAACATATATTTCCGATTTCCATTTAACCGCATTGATGACATTCAGACCGTTCATAATCAGAGGAAGCGTTCTTTCGTAGAAAAGATAATACTTTCCGTCAATGCAATTTATATTCGGGCGCATTGCTCTGCCGACGATTTTCCGTGCCTTTTCAAAAGAAACACCGTCATCGCTTACAGAATGATAAACTCCGAAGGTCGTGTGAAAAAACATATGCCATCTGCCGTCGTGAGCTGTTTCGGGAGTGAGAAGCGACGGGTCCGCAACAACAAACGATGCACCCCACGGCTTCATAACGGGACTGCTTTTGCTGACTTTAAAATCAGCATTGAAAATTTGAGAAACTGTCAGATTTTTCATTTTATTTTCCTGTTTCCTGATGTTTATTTATTCCTTCTACAACATTGAATCCGAACTTTACTCTCACCTTGAATTTGCCTTTTTTCTCCGATTTCGGCATTTCAGGGAATATATCGCCGTATTTGAAGGCTCTCTTAAGAATCTTTGCGGTATCCTTATTTTCGGTGAAATTCTTTGTTGCAATAGGCTTTGACCACTTTTCGCCTATGGTTTCATAGCTGTCATAGGTAAGGTCGGCAGGTGAAATGTTGCCGTTGAAAATATACGCATAGCCGTCGCCCATGCCCTTGAAATCGCCGATAAGCCACGATGCACCTGCATCATTGAGTGCAGTCAGGGAATATTCAAGATTTTCCTCCGAACGGATTTTGCAGACAACAAACGGTACTTTTCTGCTTTTTAACGAGCGTATACCGTTGATAAGTGCATCCGTTTCAAACGTTGTGCGGAAATGCGAATAAATTCCGTAGGCAACGTTATCCGCATGATATTCGTTTTCGGGCGGTAAGGTATCCGTGTCAAACGGCGCCTGCATAATGACTATATGCTTGTCGCCGATGTTTCTTATTGCTTTGTAAATTCTTCTGTAGAATTTATGGAGTATATCGAGCTTTTTATCCCAGTCAGCCGTGAAATGAAGCGGACGGTTGAGCAAATCATATGCCGCAACGGCGGGCTCATCTTTATAATGCGCCGCAACTTGCGTCCAAAGTTTCACAACGGAGTTTCTTGCCTCAAATCCGTCCTTTCCCGAAGAGAAAAGAACGCTTTCGTCACCCGTTCCGCAGGATGAACTGCCGTTCTGAAATCCGGGTGCGGAATGAAGGTCAAGTATAACATAAAGCCCGAGCTTTTTGCATTTTTCAACAAGAAAATCAAGTCTTTCAAAATCAATGTCACCCTTGCAGTTTTCCTTGCGGTAAAGATATCTGTAGCGCAGAGGGATTCTGACACAGTTCGCACCGAGCTTTCTTATATATTTCAGGTCGGCGGGTGATATGAACGATTCGTTATGCTTTTTAACAAGCTCCCTTGCTCCATAGCGGCCGAAACGGCTTTCGAGAGAAGCGAAAACGTCGTAGCTTCGTGCATTTTCATCAAGGTCGGCTTTGGTAAAATAAAAAAGCTCATCATTGAGATTTATACCCCTTAAGGTATGGTATGCGCCACATTCGGAAACAAAACTTCCGTTTTCGGTATGAAGAAAATCATCCTCATTGAGAGGACGGGGCGCAGTCGCCTTCATGTATCCGTAAACAGTCGGTATGGTTGCAGCCGCAACTCCCGCAGATATACCTGCAGCAAGAATTTTTTCGCTGTCTGTCATGCTTGTTTCCTCCTTTTGATTTTCTGATAAATCACTATCAGTACCGTCAGCACGGCAACTCCCGCTGCCGCACCGATTGAATCGATTAATATATCGGATATCTGAAATGCACGGCCTTCAACAAAAATCTGATGGACTTCGTCGGTAACGGCATATGCTGCTGAAATAATAACGGAAAGAAAAGGTCTGCAATATCCGAATGAGCGGTAAAGCGCATTATAAACAAGCACGGCAAGACCTGTATATTCAAGAAAATGGGCACAGGTTCTCAC
>JAZSDF010000133.1:0-10558 GCA_045531035.1 Acutalibacteraceae bacterium
CCCGCCTGCATCCAGCACTCTCTGTGCTGAGGAGTTGCACACACGGGGCAAACAACAATATCCTCGCCGTCATGCATCGGTTTACCGCAATGCTGACAGGTCAGATTTTCATAATTCACGGGCAATCCTCTCCCTTGATAAGTTAATTATACCTATATATTGTAACTAATAATCGGATAAATTGCAATTATTAATCAAAAAATATTTAAACTTCTTTACAAATTGTTTATATTTAGTTATAATATATGATGAAAAATTATGCATCAGGAGATTTTTTATGGTCCAGTTTGAAGAATTAAGACTTTCACTTCTCGATTATGAAGAAAAATTAAAACAGCTTCGTGACGCACTCGGTCTCGACGATATGAATAAAGAAATTGAATCTCTCGAGGAACAGACGGCTCAGGAAGGTTTCTGGAACGACCTTGCAAATTCTCAGAAGGTTCAGCAGAGAATCAGCCAGCTCAAGAATAAGGTAGGCGCATATAACTCTCTTGAAAACGATTATAATGACGCACTCGTTCTCATTGAGCTTTCAGACGAAGAGGAAGACCTTGATATGCTTGATGAGTGCAAGGCAAGTGTTGATGCTTTTGTTGAAAAACTTGATGCAATGACTCTCAGCACCCTTCTTTCGGGCGAATACGATTCCAAGAACGCAATTCTCACCTTCCATGCAGGTGCAGGCGGAACAGAGGCACAGGACTGGAATCAGATGCTTGTGAGAATGTATCAGCATTGGGGCGAAAAGCACGGCTTCAAGGTGAGCATGATTGACTTCCTTGACGGCGACGAAGCAGGACTCAAATCCGCTGTTCTTGTTGTTGAAGGCGAAAATGCTTACGGTTATCTCAAGGGCGAAATGGGTGTTCACCGCCTTGTCCGTGTTTCACCTTTCGATGCATCGGGCAGACGCCACACTTCATTCGCATCTCTTGAAGTTATGCCCGAAATCGACGATACTGTTGAAGTTGAAATCAATCCCGATGACCTGAGAATCGACTACTACCGTTCAAGCGGTGCAGGAGGTCAGAAGGTTAACAAAACATCATCCGCAGTCCGTATCACACACATTCCCACGGGCATTGTATGTGCCTGCCAGGTTGAAAGAAGCCAGCATCAGAACAGAGATGTTGCAATGAAGATGCTCAAATCCAAGCTCATCGAAATCAAGGAAAGAGAGCATCTCGATAAGATTGACGATATCAAGGGCGAACAGCGTGAAATTGCATGGGGCAGTCAGATCCGTTCCTATGTTTTCATGCCCTACACTCTTGCAAAAGACCACAGAACAGGCTTTGAAGCAGGTAATATCAACGCTGTTATGGACGGCGATATTGACGGCTTCATCAATGCTTACCTTAAAATGGAGTCATTGAAGGGACAGTAATATGGAAATAATCGATATTTCCCGTAAGTTTTTTCAGAGCGATGTTTATCCCGGCGACCCGTCGCCCGAGGCGGAAATCCTTGCTGAAATCGGTGAAAATTCCGACTGCAATCTTACGGCGGTTCATGCCTGTTCGCACACGGCAACCCATGCGGACGCACCGCTTCACTTCGTTGACGGCGGAAAAACCATCGATGAACTTCCGCTTGAACCGTTCATCGGTCCGTGCACGGTTATTCAGGTTCCCGACGGAGTTATCACGGGTGATTATGTTGACAGGCATTTCCCGAAAAAATGCGAACGTCTGCTGATAAAAGGAAACGGAAAAGCATTTTTTATGGATTCATCCGCCCAAGAGCTTGCCGACAGAGGACTTCTTCTCATCGGCACGGATTCTCTGTCTGTCGGTTGCAAAGGCAACCAGACAGGACCCCATAAAGCATTTTTGCTCGGCGGAGTTTCAATTCTCGAGGGCCTCGACCTTTCCGGAGTTGAACCCGGCAGTTATTTTCTCATGGCACCGCCCGTATGCTACGACGGACTCGAAGGTGCACCCGTAAGGGCAGTTCTCGTAAAAGACCATATATTTTGGTCAAAATGAGGTGTGGTATGAAACGAGCTTTTGATTTTACGGTGAGCCTTCTGCTCATCATAATTCTTTTCCCTCTGTTCCTGCTGATAAGCCTTATCGTGCTTATCGATGCGGGCTCTCCCGTTATTTTCAGGCAGTACAGAGTCGGAAAGGACAACAAGCTTTTCTATATTTACAAATTCAGAACAATGCGCAGAGGAGTTCGCAATGTTGCAACGGCAGAACTCAAAGACTCCGAAAAATATATCACAAAAAGCGGAAAATTTCTCCGTAAGACAAGCCTTGACGAGCTTCCCCAGCTTGTGAATGTTCTTCTCGGCGACATGAGCTTTGTAGGTCCGAGACCGCTTATTCCCGAAGAAAAAGAAATCAGAGCGCTCAGAAAGAAATACAACGTTTATTCCGTTCAGCCCGGTATCACGGGATGGGCTCAGATAAACGGCAGAGATAATCTTTCAGACGAAGAAAAAGCCCTGTTTGACAAGGAATACATTGACAAACAGAGCGTATGGTTTGATATTAAAATATTGTTTAAAACAGTTTTTGTTGTTCTCAAAAGAGAAAACATTTCCGAAGGCGGAGAGGCAGAGAACAAGCGCAAGCCTTAATCCACCCCGAGATATTCTTCAAAGCACTGACCGCTTGACTTCATTGCCTTTGCGGTTTCAACTCCGACATATCTCCAATGCCAGGGTTCGTAGATGATTTTCGTCACATCCTGCTTATCCTCGGGATAGCGGAGAACAAACCCGTAATCTGCGGCGTTTTCGGAAAGCCATCTGAATTCTTCGGTTTCCTCGAAATCCTGCTCAAGACTGCATATATCCATGGCAAGACCTGCATTATGCTCGCTTGTGCCGGGAGGAAGAATGATTTTTGCCGCCATCTGTGTGGCTTCAATTTTTCCGTAGCCCTGACCGAGATACTTATCAATCTTGTTTTCGAAGTTTCTCTGCTGACGCTCAACCGAGCGGTAGCCCGAAACAGGAACAAGCTCAATTCCGTCCTCGAGTGCCGCAAGATACATCTCGTTGTAATGAGGCGCAACACGGTAATCAAGCTTGAGACTGTCGGGGTCGTCGGTTATGCAGGGCGCAAGCTCAACCTCGAAATCATCGGGAAGTATGTAATCTCTGTTGACAAGAAGCATCTTCCAGTCATCAATATCAACGTTTGCATATGCAGGCTCAAATCCCGCATAAGCATATTTATAGTCATCGATTTTCTTGGGTGCCGTGGTCTGTACCTCGGTTGTTTTTTCAGTAACATTGACAAACACATCAAGAACAGACGGCTTTTTGGTTGTTTCTTCTTCAATCGGAGTGCCTTCAACGGTCGGATTGTTATCCGAAAGAAGCGTTACCGCACCGTAGCCGATGAGCACAACCGCAAGTATTCCGAAAAGAATCATCGAAAGAGTTTTTTTCATTAAAATCTACCTCATCAAGTTTTTACCTATTTATATTAATCCGAAAATCTGCAGTTGTCAAATAAAAACCGCATTATTAATAAAAATATTACATTCGGGAAAGAAAATGAAAGGAGTGTTTCGTTTTGAAAGCAAACGAAAGCGTTAAGAATTATCAGTCCGAAAGAAGAATGTATACCAACTATGCCGCAAGAGCAATCAAAAAGGTGTGCAAGGAAATCGGCCCCCGTTTCTCTGGAAGCGAAGCCGAAAAACAGAGCATTGAATTTATGTCGGAGGAGCTTAAAACCTGCTGTGACGACGTCAAGGTTGATTCGTTCAGCGTTCATCCCAAGGCATTTCTCGGCTGGATTCCCATGTCGGGCACACTCATGATTGTTGCAACCGTACTTTTCTTTGTTGCACAGTTTTTTGAAATAGCAGCTCTTTTAATTGCACCCGTTGTTATTGCAGTTTTCTGTCTTTTCTTCGGAATCACCGAATTTGTTTTCTATATGGAAACACTCGATAAATTCACCCCTAAAAAGACATCGTATAACACCTACGGCATCAGAAAAGCATCAGGCGAAACCAAACGCCGCATTATCTTTGCAGGCCATGCCGACTCCTCTATGGAATGGAGATTCAGCTATCTCGGCGGTCCGAAGCTTCTCATTGCAACCCTCGGCGGCGCAATTCTCGGTCTTGTTTATTCGCTTGTTGCAAGTGCTGTTGTTCTTGTTAAATCCTATACAGACCCCGCATTTATCTCAACCCTCACCGTTGATATCCTCAGTTACATCATGCTTTTCTTCATAATTTTCTTCATCACTGCAATTCTCATGTATGACAAAAAGCGTGTTGTTGAAGGTGCAAACGATGACCTTACCGGCTGCTTCACTTCAATCGCAGTTCTCAAGTTCATGCAGGATAACGGTATCCGCCTTGAAAACACAGAGGTTGTTGCACTCTGCACAGGTTCGGAGGAAACAGGTCTCAGAGGTGCAAAGGATTTCATCAAGAAACACGGCGAGGAATTTTCCGATGTCGAAACAATATTCATCGCTCTCGACACAATCCGTGACTACGATTTCATGGGTATATATAATAAAGATATGAGCGGCGTTGTAAAGAATGACGCTGAGGTATGCAATCTTCTCCGCGAGGCGGGAAATATTGCAGGGCTTGAAAATCTCCCCTATCTCACCGTTTCTCTCGGCGCAACCGATGCCGCCGCAATTTCAAAGAGCAAGAAAATGAAGGCTGCAGCTTTCGCCGCAATGGACCCTGCACCCGCACGTTATTATCACACAAGACTTGATACCCACGAAAACCTTGACCTCAAAACAATCGAAGCGGGTGTCGGTCTTTGCCTTGAAACCGCATTTCTCTATGACGAAAAGGGTCTGAATGTATAGTTCAGTTATGCAAATTCAACAAACACGAAACCCTATTTTTTCCTACTTTTAACAAAAATTTTTATTTATCAAATTTTGGATGTAATTTAGCTTTTAATATGCTATAATGGTTTTATTATAATCCGCAAAAAGGCATATGCCTTGCGAAAGGAGATTATCTAATATGAATAAAAAGATTCTCGCAATAATCAGCGTTGTTCTCGTTTTTGCAATGCTCTTCGGTTTTGCAGGCTGCTCGGGAACAGGCGGTGAAGAAGAAACAACAACCACCACAACAATCAAGGTTAAGACTCCTCTTCCCACCGATATTACAACATCGGTTGACGAGGAAAGCCAGGTTATCACAGACACTACATATTCGGAAGAAGCTCTCAAGGCTAACACCGCAACCATCTTTGAATACTTCAATCTCCACATCAATGAGGTTAAGGGCGCAAAGGCAAAGGTTGAAATGAGTCAGGATAAGAGCATCGGCAAGGCAACAGATGCAGAGGGTAATGAAATCGCAATGAGCGAAAACGATTACCTCAACGCTGCCATCACTTCTCTTGACAGCTATATGCTCCATAACGACGGTGCAACTCTTGAATACGGCGAAGATCTCGCTGCATTTGTTCCCGTTAAGGGCGAAAGCTATGTAAGCTCACTTACTCTTGAAGATATTGACAGCGCAACATGTGTTGACAACGAATTCATCAGAACAATCACCGTTAACCTCAAGTCCCCCACCCTTCCCGCAACTCTCGAGAAGGCATATGACATGGGCAACGTTGACGATGTTCTCGCAGAGTTCCAGAAGGCTGAAAAATACATGACAGTTGCTCAACCCACCCTTGAATACAAGGACTGCCAGATTATCATCACAGCCAACGTTGAAACAGACGAAGTTCTTTCAATCGAATATGTAAAGAATATTGATGTTAAGACAGAGGTAACAGGCACAGGCACTCTCGCTGATATGGGTACAGTTCCTGTAACATTCAATTACAGAAACGCTGTTAAGTATTCAATCGACAGAACAGTTCCCGAAACAACAGCTGAATAATCAAAAATCAAACGCCGTCGGAAATTCCGACGGCGTTATTTTTATACCTTATATTATATCGTTGAACTCAATAACCTTGTTTGTTTTGCCCGATTCGAAAATCGCTTCAACAAGACGCATGAGTCTGCGCTGCTGGTCATGGGTTACTATTGCATCGCACTCTCCTCTGAGATGAGCAAAGATGTTTTTATAGTATTCGCCCCAGTCAGCCTTCTGAACGGGAAGCGGATATGTTTCAATTGTGTCATCTGTTCTTGGTGCCATGGTCTTTGTTATGCCCGCACCGGCAACAATAGGAACGGCATCTCTGTTTTCCCAGTCGGAAACCATAACGGTTTTGCCGTTGCAGTCCCAGTCGATGATAACCGATGTTCCGTTTTCGCCGAGCATATACCAAAGAGGAAGCTCAATAAAGTTGCTCGTTGTAACCTCAACATAGAACGAAAGACCGTCATCGAAAATCAGAGTTGTGCGGAAACCGTCATCACAGTTTTCGTTGGTGACATTTGTAAGCTCAGCATAAACAGTTTTGAGCTTTCTGGGAAGAGTCATCATAAGTGCCTGGTCAAGCAGATGAATACCCCAGTCAAAAACCATGCCGCCGCCGTGCTGAGGCTGATTTCTCCAGTCGCCCGGAACACCTCTTGAGCCCTGAACACGGGATTCAATGCGGAAAACTCTGCCAAGAGTATTCTCGTCAAGGAGCTTCTTCATGGTGAGATAATCCTCATCCCAGCGTCTGTTCTGATGAACGGTGAAAAGCTTGCCCGTTTCTTTTGCGCAGGCAATCATTTCTTCAAGGTCTGCGGTGCAAAGGGTAACGGGCTTTTCGCTGATAACGTTCTTTCCGTGGCGCATGGCATCAATTGCAATTTCCTTATGAACATCGTTGGGAGTTGCAATCGTTACAAGGTCGATGCGTTCATCGGAAAGCAGTTCTTCCCTTGATGAATAGAAATGAAAACCTTTTTCATCGGCAACCTTTTTTCTGTCGGGATTGATATCGAAAACGCCGAGAACTTCGGCATATTCGCTCATTTCTTCCTTGATTTTGCGGGCATGCCATCCGCCCATACCGCCGTAACCGATAACGGCACATCCGAATTTATTGTTAATCATGGTATCGCTTCCTTAAAATTAAATGATTTGGCTTCGCCATGAATTGACTTTGTCATGATTTCTCGTTTCACTCCATGAATTGAATTGCCGTTAATGCACCGCAGGTGCAATTCATGCAATTGATAATTGCAATTCACGATGTAATCGATTCATGCCGCAAGGCAATTCATTGATTTTCGCAAAGCGAAAATCATACCCACCACATCTCGCCTGTTGATTCGGTAAGGATTATACTCTTAAGGAATGAAACAGCCTTTGAAAGTCCTTCATTCTGGCTCATGAGCGAATCCTCATGCTCAATGCTGATTGCATAGTCATAACCGACCATGCGAAGGTTGGAAATGATATCCTTCCAGTATGCATTGTCGTTGCCGTAGCCGATTGTACGGAAAATCCATGAACGGTTGATTTCGTCACCGTAGGGCTTGTTGTCGAGAACACCGTTGACTGCGGTGTTATACTTGTCAATCTTTGTATCCTTTGCGTGGAAATGGAAGATTGCATCGCCGAGCTTGCGGGTGCATGCAACGGGGTCCATTCCCTGCCAGATAAGGTGGCTCGGGTCAAAGTTTGCACCGATTTCGGGGCCTACTGCCTCACGGAGGCGGAGAAGCGACTCGGTGTTATAAACACAGAAACCGGGATGAAGCTCGAGAGCGATTTTGTTAACTCCGTGAGCCTTTGCAAATTCAACAAGGTCCTTCCAATAAGGGATAAGGACTTCGTTCCACTGCCAGTCAAGGATTTCGCCGAAATCGTTGGGCCAGGGGCAGGTTACCCAGTTGGGATATTTAGCGGTTTCGCAGTCACCGGGGCAGCCCGAGAAGGTGTTGATCTGGTGCAGACCGAGTTTTTCGGCAAGAAGAATTGTGTTTCTGATTGTCTTGTCGTAGTCTGCGGCGATTTCCTTGTTGGGATGCACGGGGTTGCCGTGACATGAAAGTGCGCTGATTTCAACGCCGTACTTCTTTATGAGAGCTTTGAATTCTTCAAGCTTTGCCTCATCATTGAGAAGAATTTCGGGGTCTGCATGAGCATTGCCGGGATATCCGCCGCAGCCGATTTCAACCATTTCAATGCCGAGCGATGTGAAATATTTGAGAGCTTCTTCAAGCGAAAGATTTGAAAGAAGCGTTGTGAATACACCGAGTTTCATAGTATTTCTCCTTTAGATAATGCTTTTTATATACTTGATGCTTCTTGCAATATCCTCGAAGCCTGTGGGTACGGGGTCATCGTTTTCAACGATAAGCCATTCGATTCCGATATCCTTTGCCGCCTTGACAACGGTTGCAAGGTCGTTGTTGCCTTCACCGAGTGCCATGGGCTTGCCGTCGATACCGTCTTTAACGTGAAGAAGAGCAATTTTGTCCTTCTTTTCGGTGAGAAGCTTGTAGTTATCCTCGCCTGCGTGGAAGCTCCAGTATGTATCGATTTCAAGAGAGCATCTGTCACCGATAACATCAATGGGAAAAAGTCCGTTTTCAAGAGCAACGAATTCTTCGCAATGGTTGTGATAATAAACCTTTATTCCGTATTTATCCATGGCATATTTTTCAGCCGCACCAAGCACATCGCCCGTGTTTACAGCCTCATCCATTGTAGAGTGGGGTGCACCGCCGACACCGACAGCCTTTGCGCCGAGAGTGTTTATGTATTCGATTGTATCGGCAAGCTTATCTTCCTTGAAATCGTCAAGGCCCATGTGTGCGCCTACGCATATAAGACCGACCTCGTCAAGCTTTGCCTTGATTGCTGCGGCATCGGTATTGAAAAATCCTGCGAATTCAACACCGTCGTAGCCGATTTTCTTGATTTCCTCAAGAGCCTTGAGGAGGGTTTCGCTGTCATTTATATGGTCTCTTACGGAATAGACCTGAACTGCCAATTTCATATGTTTACCTCTTAGTCGTTGTTGATGTATACAGGTTTGCCTGTGTTTGCGGATTCATAGATTGCTTCAAGAATCTGAGTGACGACCATAGCCTGCTCAGGCTTTGTGCGAAGCTCCGCACCGTTGAGTACGGCATCGTAGAAAGCACGGCACTCAAGCTCCTCGGGTTTATCACTTGCGCCGTCATAGAATGCAACGCCGCCTGCGTCAAAGTTGGGATTTTCGATAACCTGTCTGCCGTTCTTTACATAGTTAAGACGAAGCTCATCGCCGAGCATATCTGCGCCGCCCTTAACGCCTGCAATAAGAGTTGAAGCCTCGCAGGGATCGGCAATATTGAGTGCCCATGCGGATTCAACGCTGACTGTTGCGCCGTTTTCCATAACAACGAAACCGAAAGCGGAATCTTCAACGGTATACTTTTCGGGATCCCAGTCACCCCAAGCGTTTGCGGTTCTCTTCTGGTCGCCGAGCTTCTTATATTTTGTACCTACAACCATCTTGGGCTTGTAGTTATTCATCATCCAAAGAGTGAGGTCGAGTGCGTGGGTACCGATATCGATAAGCGGACCGCCGCCCTGCTCTTCTTCGTTGAGGAATACGCCCCATGTGGGAACGGCTCTTCTGCGGAGTGCGAGAGCTCTTGCGTAGTAGATTTCGCCGAATTCATCGTTTTCACAGCATTCTTTGAGATAGAGAGAATCTGCTCTCCAACGTGACTGATAACCGATTGAAAGAACCTTACCCGTTCTTACAGATGCTTCATACATAGCCTTTGCTTCCGCATATGTTTTAGCCATGGGCTTTTCGCAGAGAACATGCTTGCCCGCTTCCATTGCGTCAATGGAAATGAAGCTGTGAGACTTGTTGGGAGTGCAGACATGAACCGCAACAATGCTTTCATCCTTAAGAAGCTCCTTGTAGTCGGTATAAATCTTAGCATTTTCGCCGCCGTACTTTTTAGCGGTTTCGATAGCTCTTTCTTCAATGATGTCGCAGAATGCAACAGGTTCAAGGAAATCGATGCCTGAGATAGCACGGAGATGCTTTCCGTTTGCAATGCCGCCGCATCCGATAATACCAATCTTAACTTTTTCTGCCATTTTAATTTCTCCTTTGCATAGCAAGTTTAACGGAAAACCGTATTCACTTTTATTATACTTCTTTATCGCTTTAATGCAAGAATAAATATTTTTTACAGGTGTAAAAAATAAACCCCGTATTTTGGGCAACATTAACAAAAATAAATTAACATATATTTTGTTGACGGATATATATTGTTTTTGGTATAATCAATCATGGTGATATTATGATAATCTATGGTAATTCAGCCGAAACTATCGGCAACACTCCGCTTGTTAAATTCAGCAAATATGCAGAAAAATCAAATCTCAATGCAAATATTCTTGCAAAGCTTGAATACAGAAACCCCGCAGGCAGTTCAAAAGACAGAGTCGGATATGAAATGCTCAGATCCGCATGGGACGAGGGTAAAATCAACAAAAACTCCGTAATAATAGAACCCACCAGCGGCAACACGGGCATCGGAATAGCCTCGGTTGCGGCGCAGATGGGTCTTAAAGTTATAATCACAATGCCCGAAACCATGAGCATTGAACGCAGAAAGCTTCTTTCGGCTTACGGTGCAGAGCTTGTGCTGACAGACGGCAGCAAGGGTATGGCGGGCGCAAT
>JAZSDF010000122.1:0-12287 GCA_045531035.1 Acutalibacteraceae bacterium
AGGTATGGATCGCTACGAAGCTCGTAAGGCTATCATCAACGATCTACGCGAGGGCGGATACCTCTGCGAGATCGAAAACATCAAGCACGAGGTCGGCACTTGCTACCGTTGCAACACAAACATTGAACCCATGGTTTCCAAGCAGTGGTTTGTACGCATGGAACCCCTTGCAAAGCCTGCCATTGAAGCTGTTGAAAAGGGCGAAACAGTATTTGTTCCCGAAAGATTCACAAAGAACTATATGAACTGGATGAGAGGCACCCGTGACTGGTGTATCTCCCGTCAGCTCTGGTGGGGTCACAGAATTCCCGCATGGTACTGTGCTGATTGCGGTGCAACTATCGTTTCTAAAACCGACATTGATGCTTGTCCTCATTGCTCAAGCAAAAATGTTACTCAGGACGGCGACACTCTTGATACATGGTTCTCATCTGCACTCTGGCCGTTCTCAACTCTCGGCTGGCCCGATGAAACATCAGACCTCAAGCATTATTATCCCACAAGCACTCTTGTTACAGGCTACGATATCATCGGTTTCTGGGTAAGCCGTATGATATTCTCCGCTCTTGAATATACGGGTCAGGTTCCCTTTGATACCGTTCTTATTCACGGTCTTGTCAGAGATGCCCTCGGCAGAAAAATGTCCAAGTCTCTCGGTAACGGTATTGATCCGCTTGAAATCATTGATCAGTTTGGAGCCGATGCTCTCAGACTTACTCTTGCAACCGGTAACAGCCCCGGAAACGATATGCGTTTCTCTGACGAAAAGGTAAGTGCAAGCCGTAACTTTGCAAACAAGCTTTGGAACGCATCAAGATTTATTCTCATGAATATCGGCGATGATGAAATTCCCTGCGAACTTCCCGAAATACTTGCTCTTGAAGATAAGTGGGTAATCAGCCTTGTTAACAGACTTGCCAAGGAAGTTACAGATAACCTTGAAAAGTTTGAACTCGGTGTTGCAATTGCAAAGCTTTACGATTTTATCTGGGATGTATTCTGCGACTGGTATATTGAAATTGCCAAAATCCGTCTTCAGAAGGGCGGCGATGAAGCGCAGACCGCAAAGCAGGTTCTTGTCTGGGTTATGGATAAGATTCTCAAGCTTCTTCATCCCTTTATGCCTTTCATTACGGAAGAAATCTGGCAGACAATTCCCCACGAGGGCGAATCAATCATGATTTCCGCATGGCCCGAATTTGACGAAGCTCTTTCATTTGCTTCGGAAGAAACCGAAATGGAAAGAATCATGACTGCGGTTCGTGCTATCCGTAACCGCAGAGCAGAAATGAATGTTCCTCCCTCAAAGAAAGCAAAGGTTTATATCGCTACAGCTCATAAGGAAACCTTTGAGCAGGGCGGTGTATTCATGCAGAAGCTTGCAAGCGCTTCCGAAGTTGAAATTGCAGATGCTTTTGAACTTGACGGTGCTGTTTGCATTGTTACTCAGGATGCAAAGATTTATATTCCCATGGGCGAACTTGTTGATTTTGAAGCTGAAAAGGCAAGACTTAACAAGGAACTTGCTGCTGTTCAGAAAGACCTTGACTTTGTTAACGGTAAGCTTTCAAATGAAAACTTTGTTGCCAAGGCACCCGCAAATGTTGTTGCCGCTCAGCGTGAGCAGGCTGCAAAATATGCGGAAAAAATTGAAATGCTTAAAGAAAGTATTGCTAAATTAGGCTAATATTTTTTGACCCCGAAGTTCTTCTTCGGGGTCTTGATACAGGTGATATTATGAATTGTAACGAAGCAATCGAATATATCCATTCACTTGAGAAATTCGGAATCAATCCGGGTCTTGAGCGAATCCGTGCACTCTGCAATCTTCTCGGTAATCCGCAGAAGAAACTCAAGGTTATTCATGTTGCGGGTACAAACGGAAAAGGTTCAACCTCAACGATGATTTCAAATATTCTGCGCAAAAGCGGATATAATACGGGTCTTTTTATTTCACCTTATGTTACCGATTTCAGAGAGAGAATACAGCTTAACGGAAACATGATTGATAAATATGACCTTGCCGAATGTGTTGAAAAGGTAAAAACAGCGATTGATGTTTTAAACGAAACCGGAATTCTGCCAACCGAATTTGAAGCGCTTACAGCTGTCGCATTTGTTTATTTTGAAATGAAGAAATGTGATTTTGTCGTTCTTGAAGTCGGACTCGGCGGAAGGCTTGATTCGACAAATGTAGTAGAAGCCCCTTATGCAACGGTAATTACAAGCATATCTCTTGACCATACGGCGATTCTCGGTGATACGATTGAACAAATTGCAGCTGAAAAATGCGGAATAATCAAATTCGGTGCAGAAACAACGCTTTATCCGTTTCAGGATGAAAAAGTTTTTCCAATTGTTGAGAAAATATGCAAGGATAAATGCAACGATTTAAGAATCCCTGATATTAATAAACTAAAAATTAACGAAGAAAAGCTTGAAGGAACTGTTGCAAACTATGACGGTATTGATTTTCTTCTGCCTCTTGCAGGTGAGCATATGATATATAATGCCTGCACGGCAATTGAAGCCGTGCGTTCACTCTCAACACTTGCAATCAATATATCCGATAAATCAATATCCGAGGGCATCGGTATTTCTGTTATGCCTGCACGAATGGAGCTTATAAAAAAACGACCCGTTGTTATTCTTGACGGAGGACATAACGAAGGCTGTGCAAAGGTTCTCTCTGATTTCATAAAGAAACATCTTAACGGCAAAAGAATAATAATGGTTTGTTCGATGATGGCTGATAAGGATTATATGTCTTATCTTTCAATTGTTGCGCCTCTTGCCGATATTTTTATTTCAACCCGTGTTGATATGCTCCGTGCATTGCCGAGCGATGAGTTGATGAAAAGTGCATCTCTCTATTGTAAAAACTGTCATGATGTTCCTATTCCGTCAAAAGCTATTACTGCTGCAAGAAATATAATTCAGCCTGATGATGTACTTATTGTCTGCGGTTCATTTTATCTTGCAGGTGATATAAGAGATAATCTTCTTAATTTTTAACTGCTTCAACAATTCAACAAATTTTTCAAAACAAATCCTTTATCCTTTTGGATAAGGGATTTTTCTTTTTTTGGAGGAATTATAAATGGGAATAATGATTAAATCTGCTCCGATGAAATTAACGGTTGAGCTTAGCGGTGAAATAGACCATCACAATGCTGCCGTTCTTCGCATGGAGGCTGACGAGGCTATTCAGCAAAATCTTTTGCCTACAGTAACTCTTGATTTCGGTGAGGTAACTTTTATGGACAGCTCAGGTATAGGTTTCGTTCTCGGAAGATACAAAATTGTTGACAGTTATGGCGGAAGTCTTGAGGTTATTAACTTATCACAAAGACTTTATATGATGATGAAGCTTGCAGGACTTGAAAAAATAATGAAACTCAAAACGAAAGCATAATAAAATGAAAGCATTGAATGAAATGAAACTTCAGATAGAAAGTCGTTCCGTGAACGAATCTTTTGCAAGGGCTTGTGTTGCAGCTTTTGCATCACAGCTTGATCCGAATGTTGAAGAGATATCCGATATTAAGACGGCTGTAAGTGAGGCTGTTACAAACGCCATTGTTCACGCTTATCCCGATTCCGTAGGCAAGATTTACATATGGGCGGGAATATATAAAAACGGAATATTCAAGGTTAAAATCAAAGATAAAGGTTGCGGAATAGAAAATATAAATCAGGCTATGGAGCCTCTTTTCACAACTCTCGGCGGAGAGAGAGCGGGTTTAGGATTTGCCGTTATGGAAAGCTTTTGCGACAAAATCCGAGTTGCTTCAAAAGTAGGAAAAGGAACAACGGTTACACTTGAAAAGATCATGAGAGGTCGAAACGGTGCAGATGGCTGAGCTTAAAACCCGTAATAAAACCGTCGAAAATAATCTCGGACTTGTTCATGCCTGTGCAAAAAAATTTAAAGGCAGGGGAGTTGAATATGACGATTTGTTCCAGGCGGGGTGTATTGGTCTTATCAAGGCAGCGGACAACTTTGATGAGACAAGAGGTTTTTCCTTTTCGACATATGCTGTACCTGTTATACTCGGAGAAATAAAACGAATTTTCCGTGACGGTGGAACCTTGAAAATAGGCAGATCGGTTAAAGAAAAATCACGCAGTGTCATGAAGAAGAAAGAGGAAATAGCAGTATCTCTCGGACGCGAACCCACAGTTGGAGAGCTTGCAGAATCTCTCGGAATTGATATCGAGGAAACAGCAATGCTCCTTAATGCTTCAATGCCTGTTATATCGTTAACAGCTGGTGAAGAAGGGGAGTCACAGCTTGATATTCCTGTTGACTCGCCCGAAAATGAAATTTCTGATTTTCTCGGGCTTCGGCAGGTTATTGTTTCTTTGGAAGAACGTGACAAAAAAATGATTGAACTCAGATATTACAAAGGATTTACTCAGCAGAAGACCGCAGATGTACTCGGAATGACACAAGTTCAGGTTTCAAGGCGGGAGAAGACGGTTCTTGCCTTAATTAGAAAAAAATTGTCACAATAGCATTGACAAACATAAAACTGAATATTAAACTAAAAGCGGCAGTTAATTGCCGCTTATTTTTATAAAGGGGTATGAATTATGATTAAAACAATTCCTGACGGTGTATATCCTACAATGGTAACGCCGTTCACATCCGATAATAAGGTTGATTATAACGGGGTTCTCGGTATACTTGATTATTATTCAAAAAACGGTGTTGACGGTATTTTTGCCATTTGTCAGTCAAGTGAAATCTTTTTTCTTTCATTTGAAGAAAGACTGGAACTTCTTCATTTTATTATGAAAAATAAGCCTGATGATATGAGCGTTGTTGCATCTGGTCATACGGCTGATGACCTTGATACTCAGATTTATGAAGCCAATGCGTTTATAAACGAAGGCATCGATGCATATGTTTTTATCGCAAACCGTTTCGCAAAGCAAGATGAGGATGATTCTGTTTTTCTTAGAAATTATGAAAAAATGGTTTCTTCAATTCCTGAAATCGGTCTCGGAGTTTATGAATGTCCCTATCCTTATAAAAGACTTATGGCACCCGAAACCTTAAGACAGTGTGCTCTTGACGGCAGACTTAAATTCCTTAAGGATACTTGCTGCCGTATCGCAGATATTGAGGCAAAACTCAAAGCCGTTGAAGGTCTCGGACTTAAGATATATAATGCAAATTCCGCAACTCTTCTTGAATCTCTCCGTGCGGGTTGTGCCGGTTTCTCCGGAGTTATGGGTAATTTCCATCCTGAACTTTATTCATGGCTTTGTAAGAATTACAAAACCGAACCTGAAAAGGCAGAGCAAGTTCAGGCTTTCCTTGCCTTTGCATCGCTTGCCGAATGTCAGATGTATCCCGTCAATGCAAAGTATCATATGGGTCTTTGCGGTGTTGATATCGGTTATAATTGCAGAGTAAAAGACGCATCGCTTTTCACTGAAGGAAACAAGAAAGAAATCGAACAGATGTATACAGTTGAAAAAATCTTTAAGGAAACCTTTAATATTTAACAAAAATTAAATATAAATCGTTAAAAATGTTGTTGATTTATGTCTTTTTATATGTTAACATATTAATGTATTAATTTTGGCAAAAATTTTTATTCTTTGGAGGAATGAAATATGGCACAGAAAAAAACCGTATTCCTTACCGGTGCTTCAGGCACAATGGGTTGGGAAGGCTTTAATCAGCTCTATGCAAAGAAGAATCAGTTCAACATCGTTGTTCTTCTTCGTGACAGCGAAAAGAACAGAAAGAAGTTTGCTCCTTACATGAATGATCCCTGCGTTAAAATTGTTTGGGGTGACCTCAAGAAGTATGAAAGCGTTCTTGAATGTGTAACAGGTGCAGATTATGTTCTTCATGTTGGCGGTATGGTTTCACCTTCAGCTGACTACTATCCCATTAATACTATCAAAACAAATGTCGGCGCTGCAAAAAATATCGTTGCTGCTGTTAAGGCTCAGCCCGATCCTGATGCAGTTAAGGTTGTTTATATCGGTACTGTTGCTGAAACTGGTGAAAGAGATGATCCCATTCACTGGGCACGTACAGGCGACCCTATCAAAATCAGTGTTTATGACCATTATGCAACATCAAAGGTTCTTGCTGAAGCTGTATTTGCTGAATCAGGTCTCAAGCACTGGGTATCACTTCGTCAGTCAGGTATTCTCTATCCTGAAATCGTTAAGAACATGGAACCCATTATGTATCACGTTGTTATCAACGGCGTTCTTGAATGGGCAACAGTTGAAGATTCAGGCCGTCTCCTTGTGAATGTGTGCGGTGATGACATTCCTGAAGAATTCTGGAGAAGATTCTACAACATCGGTTCCGGTGCTCAGTACAGAATCACAAACTTCGAATTTGAAAAGCTTCTTCTCGGTAAATACGGTCTCGGCCTCGGTGATCCCAGAAAGCTCTTCGATCCTGACTGGTTTATCACAAGAAACTTCCACGGTCAGTGGTATCTTGACTCAGATGTACTTGAAAAGTACTGCCACTTCCGTGCTAATATGCCCATCGAAGATTACTTCAAGAGCGTTATGAACAGAGTAGAATGGTTCTACAAGCTTGCAAAGCTTGCAAAGCCCTTCGCATTTGCTGTTAAGCCCTTCATGAAGAAGATTGCTGAAACACCCGTTTACGGTACTCTTTGGTGGAGAAAGAATAATGTTACCGAAAGAATCAATGCATATGTTGGTTCAAGGGAAAAGTGGGATGCAATCGGCAACGATTGGAGCAAGGTTAAGGTTTATCGTCCCAATGACGATCCTTCAAAGGCTCTCGTTCTTGATCACGGTTATGATGAAACCAAAGATTTTGATTCCCTTACTCTTGAAGATCTTCAGAAGGCTGCTGCTTTCAGAGGCGGCGAATGTCTTGCAACCGAAATCGTTGATATGTATACTCCCGTTCTCTGGAAGTGTGCACACGGTCATGAATTCATGATGTCACCCAACCTTGTTCTCAGAGGCGGTCACTGGTGTAATGAAGAACTTCCCTCAACTCTTGAAAAGGCTGAGCAGAAGAAGTTCCGCTGGGCATATGATGACGAAGCAAAGGTTAACCCCTTCTTTGCTCAGGTATGGTATCCTCTTCATGACAAGGACGAAAACAATGTTTACACTGAAGAAATCTACAGAGATTTCAAGGAATATAAAAACTGATAATGCTTTATACGGTGTCTTTCTTCGGAAAGACACCGTTTTTTTGTTTCTTATATATTGTAACTTTTATATATTTATGTTAAAATTAATTAAATATATAAAGTTCAAGGAGCTTTTCACATATGAGAATTCTCAAAGTGTTTTTTATATTTGCAGTTTGTTTGATTACTGTTTTTCTTTCATCATGCGGAGCACTTAACGGTTTATCCGTTAATAATACCGAATTAAGAATCGGTGTTGAAGGGATAAGCGGTGTGTTTAACCCTTTTTATGCGCAAACAGATGCTGATAAACAGATAACCGCTCAGACTGTCAGACCTATTCAAAGGGTAGCAACCGATAATTCACTTGTTAACCACAGCGGCGGAATATCATATGAATTTGCAGGCGGAGAAAAGGTTAAATATACCGTATCAATCAAAAATGATATGAAGTTTTCAGACGGTTCAAATATAACAATTGATGATGTTATTTTCTTTTATCATTTCATTGCGGATGCTACCTATGACGGAATATATAAAGATTGGTATCTTAATGATATTGAAGGGTTGAGAGAATATTATTTTGACGATAAAAATTATAAATCTTCAATATCGAATATAGAAAAAAATGTCAGCGAAAAATATACACTCTCAACAATTTCTACCGATGATTATGTCAGTTATCTTTCGGCAACAAAGCTTGAAGGCCGATTTAACGGTGATATAAATTCCGTTTGCCACACGGGTAAGACATGGAAAGAATACATTATCAATCTGGGATATGCCGAAGCGCTTGATGATTTGGGCAAAAATCCGACAGAGGATAAAATTGTAAAACTCGTTGCAACTGTTGAAGCGGAAAACAATCCTCTTGCTTATAATCCCGAATCATGGTACAGAGAAAAGCTTTATAACAGTTATATTGAAAAAAATTATTCCGACGGAATTGATGTAACCGAGATTTCCGGAATAAAAAAAATAAACGACTATACCTGCACTGTTATTTATAATTCAAAAAATATCAATGCTGTTTCACAGCTTAATGCATTGCTTGTTTCAAAAAACTTCTATGCGGTTGAATATGTAAAAGGTTCAGCAGAAAAAGTTAAGGAAATAAACGGAATATCAGCCGTTTGCTCTGGACCTTATATCGTTTCGGAATATGATGACGGCGAAGCAACGGCAGATAAAAACGAGTATTATTCAGATGCTGATTGTGATTTCAACCGTCTTAAATTTGTTGAAACCGCATCGGAAGATTCTGTTAAAGATGTTACATCGGGAAAAATCGATGTTGTTTCTGTGGAAGCATCTTCTTCGGTAATTAATTCTTTGACAGATAAACCCGTCAGTTATTTTATTACCAATCAAAAAAGCTATGTTTCTGCATTTTTTAATACAAGAACGCTTGAAAGATCAGCACGAATGGCTCTTATGGGTTTGTTCTCCGCTAACAATATTCTTGAAAGTGAAATCGGTTCATATTATACGAAGCTTTTCAACCCTATAAGCATCAGGTTTTCGGAGTATCCTTCGAATATTACAAATCCTTATTACACTGAAAGCTCATTTACTGCTTATAAGATGGTTGCCGATAATATTATAAAGGAAGTTACAGCATATTGCTGTGCCGATGAATACAGTCTTGAATATAGACTGCTGAATGGTTATAAAGACATTCTTTCAAAAAACGGAATAAAGATGACAATCGTTGTTTCTTCTGAAACCGAAATGCGCAATGCAATTGTTTCGGGTAAGGCGGATATCTGGCTTGAAACCGTATATGACGGAGCTACTTGCGATAAATATGAATACTATAACAGTTTTGGTAAAATGAATTATACCGCCTTAAGTACTCCCGAAATTGATGATATGACATCAAAAATCCGTTCGTCAATCGGTTTTTCCGATAAAGCACAGATGACAGAAACACTTATGAAGCTTGTTATGGAGCAGGCCGTTGAATATCCTGTATATCAGCGTCAGACTGTTACAATTTATAATACCGAAACCGTCAGTCCGGATTCTTTGGCTGGTTTTGATGATTTCGACGGCTTTACCTACATTATTCCTTATCTTGAAGAGAATTAAGGTGATTAAAATGTCAAAGCTTATATCCATGGTAAAGAAAGCGGTTAATTCCGTTAAATTCAACGGAGTAATCAATGAAAAATTTGATAATTCTGTTGCACTTACTCCCCCGATGGGGTGGTCAAGCTGGAATCTTTTCCGCAACAAAATCAATGAAGATTTAATTTATGAAACTGCAAAGGCACTCAAAGACAGCGGCTTAGCTGATTGCGGATACAGATATGTCAATATTGATGATTGCTGGCAGTCATCAATGAGAGATAAAAACGGAAAACTTCAAGGTGATTTATCATCATTCCCGAGTGGAATTAAGAGCCTTGTTGAGAAGGTTAATGCTCTTGGCTTAAAGCTCGGTATCTACAGTTCAAACGGAACTTTGACTTGTGAGGATTTGCCCGCAAGCCTCGGAAAAGAGGCTCTGGATGCCGACACCTTCGCCGAGTGGGGAATTGAATATTTTAAATATGATTTCTGCCATAATGTTCCCATTTCGATGAGTGCGCCGAAAATCGGCGGAATTACCGTTACAAGCACTAAAACATATGACGAAAAAGAATACAGTGTTTTTGACGCTGTGTTAACAGGTGGTGCTGAAATAGTCAATGATAAGCATCTGAATTACATTTCAGGTCTTTCAGCAAATCAAGGTGCGTGTGAGTTCAAAAACATATCTGTTCCCGAAACAGGAGAATATATTATTACCGTTATTGTTCGGAAGGCGGGCAGATATGAAAAGCATCTTGATGTACTTGTTAACGAAACAGATATTTACAGAACAGATTTACCCGCAACAAAATCACCAACTCCCGATGGTAAGCATCAGATAAAAATTAAACTCATTGAAGGCAATAACACCGTTAAACTTTTCAATTCTGTTGCATCAAGGCAGGACAGTGCAGCAATTCAGTATTCGGTTATGGGAAATGAATTGAAAAGAGCAACAAAAGAATTTGCTGAGAAAAACGGTTGCGAAGAAAAGCCGATTGTATTTTCAATCTGTGAGTGGGGAAGAAATTTTCCCTGGCAGTGGGGTTCAAGGGCCGGAAATCTTTGGAGAACCACTCCGGATATAATGCCCAAGTGGTTTTCAATTCTTGCGATTTACGAAATCAATGTTCTTCTTTATAAATATTCGGGAATCGGTTCATGGAATGACCCCGATATGCTTGAAGTCGGAAACGGAAACCTGACATATGATGAAAATAAATCGCATTTTACTTTGTGGTGTATGATGGCGGCACCGCTTATTCTCGGAAATGATGTAAGAAAATTCATTAAAACCGATGGAAGCGTTGACGCTGATAATCCTACTTATAAAATACTGACAAATAAAAATCTTATTGCGGTTAATCAGGATGCACTCGGTATTCAATGCAGAAGAATAAAATCCAACGGTGCTGAGGATATTCTTGTCAAACCTCTTGAAAACGGTGATTTTGCTGTTTGTTTATTTAATAAAGCAAATTCAGTTACAAGAATGGAATGTTCGCTTAAAGAGATTGCGATTATGCCGTTTGTCGGTGCATCTGTTTCGGGTGAATTTGAGGCAATTGAACTTTGGAACAATGAGATACTGACTGTTGACGATAAAATCGAAACAAGTGTACCTCCGCACGGAGTAAAAATATACAGAGTTAAGGTGAAATGATATGATAAGAAAAATTATTGATAAATTCTCTTTTGGTAACGGAGCGGGGGACTACACAATCCCTCTTGTAAGGCTTGATGTTATGCCTGAAAACACCCCTGATGAACTGAAGTATCTTTATGATTTTTCCGTTGTTGATAACGGTCTAGATTATATTGGACATCCCGACGCAATATTGTTTAAGGATGGCAGAATTCTTCAGGTTTATCCTTCAGGTCACGGTAAGGGAGCTGTCAGAAGCAGAATCAGTACCGACGGCGGTCTTACCTACACATCTGAAATTGAAAACCAGCCTGTTTCCTGGGAAAATTCAAGAGAAACTCCTACAGTTTACCGCCTTGAATTTTCTGACGGAACTCCCGATAAAATAATTCTTTTTTCGGGTAATCCCGACTGGAGAGACGGAAAAGGGACGGTAGGCGGATTCAACTATTCGATTTCTGAAGACGAAGGCAGGACGTGGAGCGAATTTGAACTTGTTTTCTCCAAAAAAGATGATGTGACTGTTATTCCCACCGTTGCAATGGCTTCACTTACAAGGCTTAAGGAAAACGGTGAATTTGTCGATAAGTGGATGGCTTTCTTCCATGACCATTGGGGCGGATTTGTAAATTATAAAACAATTCTTTCTTTTGAAAACGGAAAAGCTGTATGGAGCAAACCTGAACCTTATTTTTCTCAGCACAGAAAAATTGAAAAAAACGCTAAAATGTGTGAGGTCGAGGTTATCCGTTCCGATTTCGGAAAAGGCGATGAGCTTTGTCTTATTGCAAGAAGCAACAATAAACGCTATAATTCATTGATTTCTTTTTCAAATGATGAAGGAAAAACATGGTCTGCCCCTAAATTTGTACCCTGTGCATTGAACGGCGAAAGACATAAGGCTGATTATCTTCCTGACGGCAGACTGTTTATAACATTCCGTTCCATTGAAAGAAGTAAAAAAAGAATTAAAACAAATTATGAAGTAAAAGGCAGAAATTGGTACAGCGAAGGCTGGATTGCCTGGATCGGTACATATGATGACCTCAAAAACGGCAGAGAAGGTCAGTACAGAATAAAACTTGCACACACATATCTCAACAGTCAGACCGAGCCGAGCATAACGGCAAACGGCGATACGGGATATTGTGGCAATGTTGTTCTTGATGACGGAACTGTTGTTACTTCAACATACGGCTGCTTCGGAGAGAAAAATGCAGACGGAAACTATAAAACCTATGTTGTCTCCAAGAGAGTAAATCTTTCCGATGTTGACAAATTGATAAAATAATAATTTGGGAGGTATAAATTATGGGACTTATTAAAGCAGGATTAGGAGCACTCGGCGGTGTACTCGCAGACCAGTGGAAAGAATTTTTCTACTGCGATTCACTCGAAAATGACGTGCT
>JAZSDF010000138.1:0-16692 GCA_045531035.1 Acutalibacteraceae bacterium
GAAAGATGTCTTGAAACTGCGGCAAAGCTTACGGAAAACTTTTCAGAAATATCGCCCGCTGACATTGTTCCTTTTTTTAAAAGATTGAGAATTTCACGTCTTGTAGGGTCTGCAAGAGCCTTAAGTGTGTTTTGTAACCCCATAAAACTACCTCCGTCATTTAACATTTAACTTAACTGTTAAATGAATTGTATCACGATAATTATGTGTTGTCAAGTGCTTTAGTGTAAAATAATACTTGAATATATTTCCGTTATACAGTAAAATGTATAGGAAACGGAGTGATGAAATGATAATGAAATACATTTGCATAATTCTGGCTTTTTTTCAGACAGTAGCTTTTTCTGTTTTTACAAATAAAAAAACACAGACAATAGGCGTTAATCAATACGAAACACATCAGACGTTTGAAACCTTCGGCACAAGTTCATGCTGGTGGTCACAGACAATTGCTGACGAAGAAACCGCAAGGGAGATTGCAAGGCTTCTTTATGATGATGAAACAGGTCTTGGTCTTGATATTTACCGTTACAACATCGGCGGCGGTGAAGCAGATAATCCCGATTGCCGCATATGGGACAGAACGAGACGCACCGAAAGTTTTTATGTACTGAACCCCGAAACGGGAGAATACGAATACGATTTCACCCGTGATGCAAACGCAAGAAGGATGCTCGATATGGCAGTTGAATACGGTGCGGAGGAAATCATTCTTTTCTGTAACAGTCCTCATTTTTCAATGACCGCAAGCGGTCATGCTTCGGGTGGTCTGACCGAGTATGCATCAAATCTCCCCAAAGAAAACTATGATGAGTTCGTTGACTATGTGCTGACGATTGCCGATTGGTTTGTTGCCGAGGGATACCCTGTAACTGCGATATCTCCCATAAACGAGCCTCAATGGTCATGGGGCGGTGAATGGGTCGGTCAGGAAGGCTGTCATTATTCAGCTGATGAAGCGGTTGAACTTCTTGAACTTTTCGCAGTCACAATGAAAGAAAGGAATTCTCCGTATAAACTTAATGGACCTGAAAGCGGTGAGCTTTCTCCCGGATATTATGAATACATAGACAAATTCTTTGCAAGCGAAATTCTCAATGAATTCTGCGATACGTATTCAGGCCACAGCTATTGGATTGATAACAGATATGACCTCAAAACAATGGCGGGTGACAAGTTCAGAAACGATTATCCCGATAAAAAGCTTGAAATGAGTGAATGGTGTGAATTGCCCATGACGATTGATTCAAAAACAATCGAAAGCGGACTTTATATGGCTAATATCATTATTCAGGACCTCAATCTTCTCGGTGCGGTTTCGTGGCAAAGTTGGACAGCCGTCAACGGCGACGGTGTTCTGGATATTGTCAACGGTGAACTTGTTAAATATAACAGGTATTATGCGTATAAACATTTCACTCAATTTATTAAAGAAAGCATGACCCGTGTTACCGTTATGGACAGCTTTGAAGAAGAAAGTCAAATTGCTTCAACAGCGTTCAGAGGTGACGGAGAAACAGTTATGGTTCTTGTCAACAACGCAGAAGAATCAAAGAATATCAGACTTTGCGGTTATTACAATTCAATGGATATCTATCGCACGGATTCCGAAACCAACTGTGAGAAAGTATATTCAGGTGAATTTGAAAAGGGATTGACACTTCCCGCAAAAAGTATAACAACGATAGTTTTGGAGGAAAACAGATGAGCGCGGTAATAAAATTTTTTGCATATGTTCTTTCACTTATAATTGCCATTCCCGGAATAATCTTTTCGGGCGGTGAAACGATTAACGATTATGAATTTAATGTTGATGTGTCTCAGCGGGGCGATGTTTTGCCCAATGTTGTGAGCAATATCAATATCTGGAACGCTTACGAAACAACAGAATTTACCAATCCTAAAATAAACGGAAAGTACGATATTACGGAATTTGTTGAGTATGTTCAGCTTATGCAGTGCACGGGCGGAAATGCATCAAGAGATTTGTTTGTTGACCCGTATAATTTTGATGTACTTGATGACTACGATTTTTCAAAGCTTATTGCCAATTGCAGGGGTATAGTTTCCATGGGGATGAAGCCTCATCTCAAGCTCGGAAGTGTTCCGCTCAAATATTCCGCAGGAGCAAAACAGGGTGAGGATTTCGGAACGAATATCTATCCGCCCGATGATTATGATGTTTATTATAACTATATGTCCGCAATGGCGCAGGCACTTGTTGATGAATTCGGCAAGGAAGAATTGCTCACGTGGCGTTTCGGTGTTATGACGGAATATGAAAATTCGCAGTGGTTTATGGCAAATGATGAATCACCCGAAAATTCCGCAATCGAATATTGCAAGCTTTACGATTATACCGTTGATGCCTTGCAGAAAACAATCGGAGAAGATGTTTTTGTGGGTGCACATTCCATGACCGTGACGGAAGGCTTGTGGGATGAAGAAATATTTATAAAGCACTGCGCAAACGGCACTAATTATAAAACAGGAAAAACGGGTGCAAGAGTTTGTTTCCTTTCTGCATCGTTTTATGATTACTGCCCCGGTGAATACACAAGCGGAAAAACGCTCCCCGAAACAATAGAATATTTGAAAAAGTGTGCAGAAAATGCAGGACTTAAAAACCTTATTTTCGGCATTGATGAAGGAAGACTTCTCACCGGCATCAGTTCGGGAAAAAATGACAGTCAGCTTCTCACAAGAACAGTCGGTCACACCTATCAGGCGGCATATGATGCAAGACTTTATAAACAGCTTTTTGATGTAAGAGGAGACTATTTCTCAGCATGGAGTTATCTTTCAGGCGGACTTTTCAACGGTTATCCGACTGTGAGCTGGCATGTTGCAAAGAATATTTTTCTTTTTAAAGGCCTGAACAGAGTTTTAACCGAAAATGTAAAAAAAGGTGTAATTTATGATGCTGAGGTTGATACTGTTGCTGCGTATGATGAAGCGGGCAAAACAGTACGCATCATGGCATACAACTTTAAAAACGATATAGATTACAAAAAAACTGCAGACCTTAAAATCAATGTTAATGTTCCGCAGTTCAACGGAAAGACTGTTAAGGTTGTTTCGTATGTGATTGATGATAACTGCAACTACTTTGACGAGTGGGTTGAGGACAGAAAAACCTACGGTATCGGCAATGACTGTTTCAGCTGGTCGCCCGATGACCCGCAGATTGAGTCGGGTGTTACACTTGAAAATGAAGAAGCAAGAAAAATATATTTTGATAAGCTTCGTGATAAATATGAGGAGTGTTCACAGCTTGCTCCCGTAGAGAAAACCTTTACGGTAGAAAACTCGGCACTTACTCTTGAAACAGAGCTTGCCGCAAACGGCGTTGTATTTTATGAAATAATACTTTGCGAATAAAAAATGGCTGTCTCGCTTTGGGTGAGACAGCCTTATTGTTATTCTTGAATAAAAATGAAAATATCATTGGTATAGACAATATCCATGGTTTTCAATATCTGATTGTAAGCAATTAAAACTCCGTAGGTTTTGTCGCTTTTTTCTTTAACAAGGTCATAGAAGATAGTCGTACACCCGTCGGTAACGCTTGTTGAATGGGAACCTGAAAAGCCTGCGTTTACAAGCTTATCAATATAGCTGTCAAGTTCTTCAAGAGTAACACCGACAAAGGAGTTCCCCGATGCAAAGCCCCATGTCCATGAATTGGCGTTAAGAGAACCGATGAATTCATTGTCGAGTTGATTTTTGTTATCGTCATATTCGCTGTATACACCGTTGCTTTTTGTGTAACCGTCGAATTTCGGGAATATGTTTGTAAGCACCGCGGGAAAATTATCTTTACATTCAGTAATGTCAATACGGAGAGTCAATTCACCGTTTTCTTCATATTTGCTTTCTGCAACACGGATATAGTTTTTGCCGTTTTGCCAATAGCCGTTGAATCCCGGTTTGAAATAAGTTGAGGGGCTGTTGATTTTTTTGGCTCCGCCTGAATAACCGGCTTTTATTAAATCGTTTGTAAATCTGTATATCTCGTTTTCAGGGCAGGTGAACCGGATTCTTACCCGATCCGAGGCATATTCTTCATCTGCCGCAACTTGTTCATATTCAAAGCTGTGTGCACCTGAAGGAGGAGGGGGAAAATCATCGGGAAGAAGATTGATGCCCCATTCGGTTATATATTCAACCGTGGAGACTTCGGCTGTAGTTTCGCCGTGAACAGATGAAGTTGAATGTTCCCGAGAGGTGTCATTCTTTTTGCTGTCGGAACATGAACAAAGAGACAGTATTAAAAAAGCAAGCGTTAATGCAATGATTTTTTTCATAAAATTACTCCGTTTATTTTGTCGGAGATATTTTACCATGATAACGGTGCTTTGTAAAGAAAAAAGTACGTACTATACATATCCGAAAAAATATGATATAATATCCCGAAAAAGGAGGGGGAAAATGCCGAGAAATATAGATTATACCGTAACTGCGGAATATGACGGACACAAGGTTATCCATTTTCTAAGGGGATACTGCGGCTTTTCGTCCCGACTTATGAGGAAGGTCAAATATGCACTCATGCTCAACGGCGAAACGACACGCACGATTGACAGAATAAAGTGCGGAGATGTTATCAGCGTTTGTATTCCCGATGATGATGATGCTTTGCCCGAAATTACCGAAGCTGAAATTGATGTTGTTTATGAAGATGAGGATATTCTTGTTATAAATAAATCTCCGTTTATGGCAATGCATCCGACGCATAACCATCAGGGAGACACCCTTGCAAACGCTGTTACGGCTTATCTGACAAAGAAGGGGAAAAGCGTTGCTTTCAGAGCAGTCGGAAGGCTTGATAAGGGTACTTCGGGTCTTGTTGTCTGCGCAATAAACCCGCTTTCTGCATGTAAGCTTTCAGGCAAAATTGAAAAGGAATATGCGGCGCTTGTAAAGGGAGAGCTTGCGGGTGAAGGGAGAGTGGATGTCCCGATTTACCGACCTGACCCGATGAAAACCCTGCGTGCGTGTTCATATGAACTCGGAGTTGAAGAAGCGATAACAAACTGGTATGCGGAAAAAACCTTCAACGGTGCAACACTTCTTCGGTTAAAACTTGAAACGGGAAGAACACATCAGATAAGGGTGCATATGGCGTTTACGGGTCATCCGCTTGCAGGCGATACGATGTACGGAGATTTCATGCCGGAAATCGGACATCAGCTTTTACATTGTCGGAGGTGTTTTTTTGAACATCCCGTAACGGGCCAAAAAATGGAGTTTGGAGCGGAATTTCCCGAGGATTTCAGAAAAATATTGAACAAATTAACCTATATTGAATAATTATTCGTTTGCTGCATTGTATTTTCTTATAAAAATACAAAATTGCTTTACTTTTTATAATATTAATGATATAATATCAGCATCCTAAAATTACGGAGGTAAAATTATGAAAAAGCTCATTAAAATTCTTGCAATCGTAATGGTTGTAGCTCTTTCGGCAACAATGCTTTATGCTTGCAACAAAGATGATTCAAAAACTCCCGCAGAAGATACACAGGCAGTAAAGGTTATTGATATTGACCTTACCGAAGAAGAATATGCTTTCGGCGTTGATAAAACACAGCCCGAACTTCTCACAGCCGTAAATGCTTTTATAGCAGAAATCAAGGCTGACGGAACATTTGATGAAATCTGCAACAAGTATTTCGGCGACGGCACTCCCACTCCCGTTAAGTCTGTAGCTCTTGACCCCACAAAGGATCAGCTTATTGTTGCAACAAACGCAGCATTCGAGCCCTTTGAGTATACAGTAGGCGAAGATTTCTACGGTATCGACATGGAAATTGCTGCTCTTCTTGCAGAAAAGCTTGGCAAAGAGCTTGTTATCAACCATATGGATTTTGATGCAGTTTGCCTTTCCGTCGGTCAGCAGAAGTGCGACATCGCAATGGCAGGTCTTACCATTAAGCCCGACAGAGAAGAATATGTTAATTTCTCCGATTCGTATTACGAAGCATCACAGAAACTTATCGTTAAGGGCGATGATACCGCATTTGATGCTTGCACAGACGCAGCTTCCGTTGAAGCCATCCTCAATACATATGACGCAGCAACAAAAATCGGCGTTCAGAACGGAACAACAGGTCAGTTTTACGTTGAAGGTGACGAAAGCTGGGGCTTCACAGGCTTCGCAGCAACCTGCGTTGGCTATAAGAACGGCTCACTTGCGGTTCAGGACCTCATTAACGGCGGTGTTAACTATGTTATCATCGACTCCGCTCCTGCAGACTGCATCACAGAATCTATCAACGCTGTTCAGTGATTTATAGTTTCGTAATAATAAATTGAATGAAACCGTAACCTCACCGCAAAGGTGAGGTTACTCTGTCAAAAGGGATAATTGCTATGAATTTTGAAGCAAAACTTGATAAATTTCTTGAGATACTTATTGACTACAAAGGTTATATAAAAGTAATCGAAGGTCTCGAAAACACTTTGAAAATTGCAATTCTCGGTCTGGTTATCGGCGTTGTTATAGGCACGGTTATTGCAACAATAAGGGTTATACCCAAATATAAAGTTCTTCCCAGAGTTCTTAACTCAATTTGTACGTTTTATGTCGGCTTTTTCAGAGGAACTCCCATGGTTGTTCAGCTGCTTTTGTTCTATTATGTAGCACTTCCTTTGATGGGAATGAATCTTCCTTCGGTCAGCGTTGCGATTGCGGTTTTCGGTCTTAACAGCGGTGCTTACATTTCCGAAATCATGCGAAGCGGCATTCAGTCTGTTGACTACGGACAGACTGAGGGCGGTCGCTCCGTCGGTTTGAGCTTTTCAACAACAATGATGAAAATCGTTATTCCACAAGCAGTCAAAAACATACTTCCGACTCTCGGTAACGAGTTCATTGTTCTCATAAAGGAAACATCAATCGTTTCGTTTATCGGTGCGGCAGACCTTTATGTTGCGTTCAACTCGATCGGAACAAACAGCTATGAATTCATGGTGCCTTATCTTGCAATGGCATTAATTTATATCGTGATTGTTTGTCTGATTACCGTTCTTATCAAATTTATGGAAAGGAGCTTGAAGAAGAGTGATAGACGTAATTAATCTCAAAAAGAGCTTCGGCAAAGTTGAAGTTCTCAAGGGCATTGACATCACTATCAACAAGGGCGACGTTGTTGTTGTTATCGGCCCTTCAGGCTCCGGAAAATCAACCTTCCTCCGCTGCCTTAACTGCATGGAGGACCCCACGGCAGGCAATATAATTTTTAACGGCGTTGATATTGCCGATCCCAAGGTTGACATCAATATTCACCGCCGCCGCATCGGAATGGTATTCCAGCATTTCAATCTTTTTAATAACAAAACAGTTATCCAGAATATAATGCTTTCTCCTGTCCTTTGCGCTAAATCAGACAGAAGAAAGGCGATAATCCATAATATTTTTTCTAAAGAAAAGCTTCCCGTAAGGTCTGTGGATGAGATTAAAAAGACCGAAAAAGAAAACGCAATGAAGCTTCTTGCGAGAATCGGTCTTGAAGAAAAAGCGGATGTTTACCCGTCAACTCTTTCGGGAGGACAAAAGCAGAGAGTGGCAATTGTCCGTTCTCTTGCGATGAGTCCCGATGTTATTCTTTTTGACGAACCTACTTCTGCACTTGATCCCGAAATGGTCGGTGAGGTTCTTGAACTCATGAAAGAACTTGCTCAGGCAGGTATGACTATGGTTGTTGTTACCCATGAGATGGGTTTCGCAAAGGAAGTGGGAACGAGAGTTGTTTTCATTGACGAAGGTGTTATAAAGGAAGAAAATAATCCCAAAGAATTCTTTGAAAATCCGCAGAATCCCAGACTACAGGATTTTCTTTCCAAAGTTCTAATTTAGCATTAAAGGCTGTCGCGTTTTGCAACAGCCTTTTTTTAGTATACGATATTTTGCGGATTTTTGTTTAAAAATGCTTCAACATTATCTCTGCAGATTTTCATAAGTCTTTTGCGGGTTTCAAAGCCTGCCCATGCGATATGCGGAGTTATGAAGCAGTTTTTTATTCCGAGAAGAGGACAGTCCGGCGAAGGGGGTTCTGCATGAAGAACATCAAGTCCTGCACCTGCAATATCACCGTTTCTGAGTGCATTTGCAAGGTCGGTTTCATTGACAACCTGACCTCTTGAAGTGTTGATAAGTATGGCGCTTTTCTTCATTTTTGAAATGAATTCCGAATCAACCATTCCCTCTGTTGCAGGGGTCAACGGGCAATGTATACTTACGAAATCACTCTTTGCAAGAAGCTCGTCAACGCTTGTGAATTCAACATTTTCAAAGGGTGAGGGGTGGTTTGTGTTTGCAAGAATTTTCATTCCGAAAGCCGTTGCGATTTTTGCAACTGCCTTGCCGATTTTACCGAATCCGATTATGCCGAGAATTTTGCCGTCAAGCTCTGTAAGAGGAGTTTTCCAATAGCAGAAATCCTTGCATGCAGACCATTCGCCACTATGTACCGAACCGCTGTGGATTGCAACGGAATTTGTATTCTCAAGAATGAGGGCAAAAACAAGCTGAGCAACAGCTGAGGTGCTGTAGGACGGGATGTTGCAAACGGGGATTCCTTTTTCTTTGCAGTATTCCCAGTCAACTATATTGTAGCCCGTGCTGAGAAGTCCGACATATTTAAGCGACGGAAGAGTTTCAAGCAATTCTCTGCGAAGAGGAGTTTTATTTGTTATAACAACGTCGCAATCCTTGCATCTTTCTGCAATAAGGTCTGCAGGGGTGCGGTCATATATGTTACATTCTCCGTACTCATAAAGCCAATCCCATGAAAGGTCTCCGGGATTTGTTGTGTAACCGTCAAGCACACATATTTTCATAGAAATCACCTTGCCGTAATAAATATATATAATAATTATAGCATAAAATATGTAAAATAAAATACCAAAATATTTGTTTTTCTTATTGACCGAAATGTAAATATATTATAAAATGAATTGTTAGAATAAAGTTGAAATGCGGTGAGCTTTTGAAAAAAAGAAAAAAGCAAAAAAAGATTCTGCTTTTCAGCGGACTGATACTGATAGTGCTGTCGTTTGCCGTTGCGGCACTTTTGGTTTCGCTTCAGTATGATGAATTGTGGCGTTGGTATGCCGTAACACGGCAGAATCTTGCAAGGCTTGAAGAATACATCACACATATTGATATTGTATGGCAGTTTTTTATTGCAATAATGGTTTTGTTTGCGATAAAAAGTTTTTTCCCGATTTATCCCACATCGACGGTTTGTTTTTTGTCGGGTATCGTTTTGCCGATGTATTATGCAATACCTGTCAATATAATCGGATTTGTGGTGCTTGTTACAATAAGATATTTCTGGGGAAAACGCTTCGGTGCAGGCAGTGCGTGGAGGTTGATTTCAAAGACGGATGTGCTCCGAAGAGTTATTCAGCAGGATGGAAAAGGAAATCCCGCATTGCTTATTGCTTTAAGACTTATTCCCGCTATGCCGATAAACAGTATATCGGGAATTTACGGTTCGTTTGAATTCGGATATTGGAAATTCGTTTTGTTATCGCTCGTCGGATTTATGCCGAAGCTTATTTCGTTTACCTTTGTGGGACGCAATCTGTATGACCCGCTTTCATCGGGATTTCTTGTTCCCATTATGCTTCTTATGTTCTTCTCGGGAATTTCGCTTCTTTCGGTTAACGGGATATGGACAACAGTTGAAAAAATAATTGAATATGCAAAGGAAAAGAAATTAAATAAAGAACAAAAGAAAGGAATTGTAAACAATGATTAAAACTTCCGAACTTAAAAATCTGCTTGCGGGTGCGGAATATGATGAAGTGCTTGCAAAAAACTATAAAAAAGAGGATATAGAACTCCAGAAAGAAAGATATACAAAGCTTGCCGAAAAGTTTGAAGAATACTTCGGAAACGACCGAGAGGTTGAGGTTTACAGCGCACCCGGCAGAACCGAGGTCTGCGGAAACCACACCGACCATAATCACGGCTGTGTTCTTGCAGCAAGCGTTAATCTTGATGCGGTTGCGGTTGTTTCAAAAAACAGCGATAATATCGTAAGAGTGAAGTCTGAAGGATACAAAATTGATGCTGTTGACCTTGCTGAACTCGGTGTTATGCCCTCCGAAAGAGGCAAGTCAGAAGCTCTTATCAGAGGCGTTTGTGCCGCGTTTAAAAACAGAGGCTACGGTATCGGAGGTTTTGATGCCGCAACCGTTTCCGATGTTCTTTCGGGTTCAGGACTTTCATCTTCCGCCGCATTTGAGGTTCTTATCGGAACAATTCTCAATCATCTCTTCAACGACGGTAATATCAGCGCAGTCGAAATTGCTCAGATTGCACAGTTTGCCGAAAATGAATATTTCGGAAAGCCCTGCGGACTTATGGACCAGATGGCTTGTTCCGTGGGCGGCTTTGTTATGATTGATTTCAATGACCCCTCAAAGCCTGTTATCGAAAAACTTGATTTTGATTTCGGTGCTTGCGGTCATGCTCTTTGCATTGTTGACACGGGAGGAGACCATTCTGACCTTACCGATGAATATGCCGCTGTAAGAGGCGAGATGGAAGCTGTTGCGGCGAAATTCGGCAAGAGTGTTCTTCGTGATGTTGACAGAGCCGAGTTTGAAAAGAACATTTCTGTTATCCGTGATGTGGCGGGCGACAGAGCTGTTCTGCGTGCAATGCATTTCTACAACGAAAATGTCAGAGTCGAAAAGCAGGCAAAGGCTCTCAAAGTGGGAGATTTTGAAGCTTTCAAGTTACTTGTTGTTGAAAGCGGTTTCTCATCATATATGTATAACCAGAATGTGTATACCTGCCGTGCACCCGGAAATCAGCCCGTCAGCGTCGCTCTTGCAATCTGCCAGGATGTTCTTAACGGTAAAGGTGCATGGAGAGTTCATGGCGGCGGTTTTGCAGGTACAATTCAGGCTTTTGTTCCCGTTGAACTTCTCAACGAATTCAAGACAAGAATATGTGCTGTTTTCGGCGAAAAATCATGCTATGTTCTCAACATCCGTCCCGAAGGCGGTATAAAAGTTATCTAAAATCAAAAGGGGCGCACTATGTGTGCCCCTGAATTGCAGAAGGTGCAAATATGAAAAGATTCACAGAAGTTTCCGCTTTACTTGAAAAGCTTTGCGGTGCCAAGGGTGTTTCGGGTGCGGAAAACGAAGCGGCAAAGGTTGCTTCGGAATTACTTGAAAAATATATGCCGTCAAAAACTGATGTACTCGGAAGCGTAACCGGTACAATGGGTGAGGGAGATACCCACATTCTTCTTGATGCACATCTTGACCAGATAGGTCTTGTTGTTACCGCAATTGATGAAGACGGTTTTCTTAAGGTTACAAAATGCGGCGGTGCCGATATCCGTGTGCTTGCGGCTGCTGAAGTTACCGTTCACGGCAAAAAGCCTCTTTACGGTGTTATAACTTCAACTCCGCCCCATCTTTCAAAGCCCGAGGATGCCGATAAGGCAAAGGGATTTGACGATACTGCAGTTGATATAGGAATGACCACGGAAGAAGCAAAAAAGCTTGTTTCTTTGGGCGACAGAATTACTTTTAACGGTAACTACACAAAACTTCTCGGAAACAGAGTTTCCTCTCCGTCGATTGATGACAGAGCGGGGGTTGCCGCAGTTCTCCGTTGTCTTGAAATGCTTGAAGGAAAAAATCACGGCTGTAAAATCAGCGTTCTTTTTTCTGTTCAGGAAGAAACAGGCGGAAGCGGTGCACAGACGGGTGCTTTTTCGATTGAACCCGATGAAGCAATCGCCGTTGATGTCAGCTTTGCAACGGCACCGGGTATAAGCGGTGAAAAATACGCTTCTCTCAGCGGCGGAACAATGATAGGCTACGGTCCTTCGCTTGACTATGACATGAGCAGAAAGCTTACCGAAATTGCAGAGAAAAACGGTATTCCCAATCAGACCGAGGTTATGGGAAGAAATACGGGTACAAACTGCGATGAAATTCAGGTTGCGGGTAAGGGTGTCAAGACCGCACTCCTTTCAATCCCTCTGAGAAATATGCATACCGCAGTTGAAGTCTGCGACCTTGAGGATATCGAAAATACTGCAAGGCTTATGGCAGACTATGTTATTGAAAGGGGAGAAAGAAATGCTTGAACTGATTAAAGAGCTTTGCCTTCTTCCCGGTATATCGGGCAGAGAAAATGCCGTTCGTGATTTTATAATCGGACAGATAAAAGATTATGCTGAATACAGCATAGACCCACTCGGCAATCTTCTTGTTTTCAAAAAAGGAAAGAATTGCGCTAAGAATAAGGTTATGCTTGATGCTCATATGGACGAGGTCGGACTCATTGTTACCGCAATCACCTCGGAGGGCTTCCTTCGTTTTACCAAGGTCGGCGGTATCGACAGCCGAGTTATTCTCGGAAGAACCGTTAAAGTCGGTGATAAAGCGGTTAACGGAGTTATCGGCATAAAGCCCGTTCATCTTGTTGACAAAAAAGACGAAGCAAACATTCCCAAAGCGGACGACCTTTATATTGATATTGGTGCAAAATCGAAAGAAGAAGCTATGGAATATGTACGCCTCGGCGATTCCGTTTGGTTCGAAAGCGATTTTATTGAGTTTGGCGAAGGTTTTGTCAAGGCAAAGGCTCTTGATGACAGAGCGGGCTGTGCCGTTCTCATTGAAATGATAAAGAGCGAGCTTGAATATGATATGTGGTTTTCGTTCAGCGTTCAGGAAGAAATCGGAACAAGAGGTGCACAGACAGCCGCTTTCACGATTGCACCCGATTATGCTATTGCAGTTGAAACGACGACAGCCGCCGATATTTCAGGCGTCAAAGATGAAAAAAGAGTATGCATCTGCGGTAAGGGCGGTACGGTTTCATTTATGGACAGAAGTACACTCTACAGTAAAGAACTTTTTGATAAGGCTTTTGAAATTGCGGAAAGAGAAAACATTCTTTGCCAGCCTAAAACAATGGTTGCAGGCGGGAACGATTCAGGCGCAATTCATAAGAGCAGAGGCGGAGTCAAGGTGTTGACAGTGTCAATTCCGTGCAGATACCTTCATTCTCCATCATGTGTTATAAAATATGACGATGCAAAAGAAAGTCTTCGTCTTGTGAAGGCAATTGCGGAGGATTTTGCGAAATGCTGACCCTCTGCAAGGAATACGGACAGTTCGGATTTCTTCCCGCAGACCCCTATGCGGCGAGGATAACCGCGCTGTTTAAAACATACGGTGCGGGTTATGATTTTGCACTTTTCTGGGTACAGAAAATTGACGGTGTACCTGCCGCAGCAATAAGCAGAATTGACGGGAATATGACCCTTTGCACAAACGAAAATGCCGATTTTGAGGAGCTTCTGCATTTTGTCAATGCCGTGGGTTTTCAGAGCCTGACCTGTTCTTTTGATGACATGAAAAAACTCGGTTTTGAGCCTTCTGAAATGTCGTTCACCGTCAGATTCAAGGGCGGAAAGAATATTGAAAAAATCAATTCCGTAAAAGATTACGACAAGCGGAAAATCTTTGATTTACTTTGTGATTGCGGCTTTGAACTCGGAGATTACGGTGATTTCCTTTCCGATGTATGTTTAAGACTCAACAAGGGAACGGCTTCAATGATTGCTGTCGAGGACAACGGTGATTTGGGTGCGTGTGCATTTGCTCTTTTCGAGGGTGAAAAGAGTGTTTTGCTCGGTGCGGTTGCAACCTTGTCTGAAGCAAGAGGCAAGGGTTTGGCTTCTTCAATAGTAAATGAAATTGCAAACGAGAAATCGGACAAGGATGTTTTCCTTTTTTGCAGGAATGACGGCTTGGCGGCGTTTTACGGTAAAATAGGGTTTGAAACCGTCGGTAAATGGGCTGTTTTAAGGAGATTTTGATATGACACCTTTAAGTTATATTTTGTCTGCTATAACCGTTGTGTTCGCAGTTGGATGTGTTACACTGCGTCGAAAGGGCAAAGCGTTTGAGGGTATGATGTGCAAGTTTATGGCAAGCTTCGGATTTATCTCCGTTGCGGTTGTCGGTTACTGCATGAATCCCCACAATACATATTATTTCTGTCTTGTTTGTTTTGCTCTTATGTTCGGATTTTTCGGTGATGTGCTTCTTGGTATCAAAGAGGTTGCTCCCACATTCAGAGGCAAGCTCATTCCTCTCGGAACACTCTATTTCCTTGTCGGACATATATTCGCACTTTCAGCGTTCATATCAATCGGCGGATTTAAAATCATTCCTCTGATAATCGGTGTTATCGGAATACCCGCCGCTGCTTTGATGATGAAAGTGTTTAAAATGAAGGTTGACAAAAAGCTTGCTCCTGTTATGGCAGTTTACTACGGTGCGCTGATATATAAGGTTGCATCCTCTGCTTTTCTTGCAATCGGAGAAAAAAATCCCGCTTTATGGTTTGCTTTTATTGGATCGTGTCTTTTCCTTATCAGCGACACCTGTCTTGCTTTTCTTTATTTTACACCGGTTAAAAAGAAAAACGTTCTGGTTACAATCGAACTTTCAACATATTATCCGGCACAGATTTTACTTGCAATGTCGGTTGCGTTTATGTGAAATCGAAATGTTTTGTGATTTAATAAAAAAGGCGGTCTTTTACCGCCTTTTTACGCTTTGTTATTGTCTTTGATGCGTTTAATCGCACCTTTTTCAAGCCTCGATACCTGCGCTTGAGAAATTCCTATTTCGTCGGCAACCTCCATTTGTGTTTTCCCGAGCATAAAGCGCAGATGGAGGATTTTTTTCTCTCTGTCGCTCAGAGATTTTATTGCTTGTTTGAGAAGAATCTCTTCGAGCCAGCTTTCGTCTGTTTCGGTGTCGCCGATCTGGTCCATAACATAAATTGTGTCGCCGCCGTCGGAATAAACAGGTTCGTTCAGCGAAACGGGTTCAACTATGGCGTCGAGTGCAATAACAACGCTTTCCTTATCAATTCCGAGCTCTTTAGCGATTTCCTCGGGTGTGGGGTCGCGTTCAAACTCGTTTATGAGCCGTTCTCTGACCTGCATGGCATGATATGCCGTATCTCTGACGGAACGGCTGACTCTTATAGGATTGTTGTCACGCAGATGCCGCCTGACCTCGCCGATTATCATCGGGCAGGCATAGGTGCTGAATCTTACATCAAGGCTCAAATCGAAGTTATCAATTGCTTTTATAAGACCTATACACCCCACCTGAAAAAGGTCGTCGGGATTTTCGCCTCTATTTGCAAAACGCTGTATTACGCTTAAAACGAGCCTTAAATTACCGGTTACAAGCTCATCTCTCGCTTTTTTATCGCCCGCTCTTGCTTTTTTCAGCAACTCGATTTTTTCGGCTTCTTTAAGAACCTTTAACTTAGCTGTGTTCACTCCGCAGATTTCAACCTTGTTGAATTGCAAATAATCACCCCAAAAACAATCTCTTATGAGAAGTATTGCCAATTTATTTCGGGGTTATTTACCGTATTTTTATTAAAATATTTCTGAAACAAAAAAGTGAGCAATGCGGAGTAAAACAGAGCATTTCAGAGCAATTCGAAGAAAAATATTTGTAAGCTTTGAGCCGTAACGGATTTATCGTGAATTCCTCAAAAAAATTGTTGACATTTGCGGATTTTTGCACTATATTTTATATTAACATATTATTGATATTATTAGCCGCTTCGCCGTTATATCCGGCAAAGGCAGAGAGGGGCTGCATAATTGGAAAAAAATGCGATAATTGATTTAAAAAATATTTCCGTAACTTTCGGAAATAATCAGGTGCTTAAAAATCTCAACCTCTACATTCGTGATAAGGAGTTTATAACATTTCTCGGTCCTTCGGGCTGCGGCAAAACCACCACGCTCAGGATTATCGCGGGATTTATCGAACCCGACGAAGGTGAGGTTATTTTTGAAGGCAAAAAGATAAATGGTGTTCCTCCTCACAAAAGGCAGGTTAACACTATTTTTCAGCGTTATGCACTTTTTCCGCACCTTAATGTTTATGAAAATGTTGCTTTCGGCTTAAGAATAAAGAAGGTTCCCGAAAAACAGATTAAAGAAACCGTTGAAGAAATGCTCGCTTTGGTTAACCTGACGGGCTTTAATAAACGCAATATAAATTCGCTTTCAGGCGGTCAGCAGCAGAGAGTTGCAATCGCAAGAGCATTGGCGGTCAAACCCAGAGTTCTTCTTCTTGACGAACCTCTCGGTGCCCTTGACCTCAAGCTTCGCAAGGATATGCAGGTTGAGCTTAAAAACATTCAGCAGAGACTCGGCATAACCTTTATTTACGTTACCCATGACCAGGAGGAAGCCCTTTCAATGTCCGACACCATTGTTGTTATGGACGGCGGCGTTATTCAGCAGATAGGAACACCTCTTGATATTTATAACGAACCCAAGAACGCTTTTGTTGCCGACTTTATCGGTGAAAGCAATATTCTTGACGGTATTATGATTGATGACTGCCTTGTTGATTTTTCGGGTCACCGTTTTGAATGTCTTGATAAGGGATTCGGCAAGAATGAGGCGGTTGACGTTGTTGTCCGTCCCGAGGACGTTGATGTTGTTGAACCCGAAAAAGGTATGCTTTGCGGTGTTGTAACCTCTGTAACATTCAAGGGGGTCCACTTCGAAATCATCGTTGATATCGGCGGTTTCAAATGGATGATCCAGACAACCGATTATCAGCCCGAGGGTGCAAAAATCGGACTCT
>JAZSDF010000091.1:0-7816 GCA_045531035.1 Acutalibacteraceae bacterium
TTTATTGATTGTAACGATAAAACAAATTGTTGACAACATTAAAAAATTTTTTACTAATAAAGGAGGAAAACAGTATGGTATGATTAGGCCGCTTTTTAATATGAAAAAATATATATCATGATTCCTTAGTGAATTGTTTTAAAAGCTTTTGATGAATTTCAGTGCGTTATCGAAATTATTAAAAATTTTTAAAGGTGATGAAAAATGTTTTCACGAATAATTGCAGTAATAATGTGCGTTCTTTCTGTTTTCTCTGCTCCGTTTTCGCAGTTTTTCTCTGAGATTGAGCTCAAAAATGAGCTCTCAAAGGGTAACTATGAAAGCCCGTATATTGTGAGACCTCTTGACAGAATAACCGTGAACGGTGTATCTATTGACAAATACTCCGTTGTTGCTTCACACGGCATGCTGTACTCCTATGCTGCACAAACCCTTTGTAATGAGTTTTATAAGTCTTGCGGCCAAAAAATTGCCATAGCAGAAACCACCACCGAAAAAAACTTTATAATCGAAGCGGCTCTGAATGATACGGACAGCTTCAGCCTTAGAGTTGAAAACGGCAATGTTTATATCAAGGGCAGCTCGGGTACGGGAATTTCAAGAGGGATAAGCGCTTTTGCTGATGAGGTTTTGTTAAGTTCACAAGGCTGTTATGACTTTAAAGACGGCTATGAGTATAATAAATCTTTCTCCGATTATATAACATATGAGGATTTCGGGGCTGTGGGTGACGGCAAAGCAGATGATCTTGAAGCTATTGTAAAAGCCCATGAATATGCAAACACAAACTGTTTGAACGTTTTTGCAAACGAAACCGCAACATATTATATCGGCGGTGCAAACAAAACAGCTTGCATTATGACAGATACCGATTGGTCAACCGCACGCTTTATAATTGATGACACTCAGGTTGAAAACAGAAGCGCGTGGATTTTTAATATTGCTCCGTCACATGACAGAATTAATATAACCGATAAGCTTTCTCCTCTTAAATCCGATGCAAAAAATATAGGTACACCACTTGAGGGCAATAGCTTGGTTGTACTTACGGATTCCAATGTTAAACGATATATCCGCAAGGGCGCAAACCAAAATTCCGGCAGCAATCAAACAGATGTTATACTTGTTGATAAAAACGGAAGTATTTCACCGGATACTCCCCTTATCTGGGACTTTAATTCAATTACTACTGCTTCGGCTTATCCAATCGACACCGAAGTTTTAACCGTAAAAGGCGGCAAATTCACAACTCTTTCAAACAACGCTGCTTCTGAGTATAACTATTATGCACGAGGAATTCTGGTCAGACGCTCAAATACTGTAATAGACGGAATATATCATGATATTAAAAACGAAGGCAAAACTGGTGCGCCGTATTCGGCTTTTATCAGTCTTTCATGCTGTACTGATGTAACATTAAAAAACTGCACATTTACCGGTCATAGAAAGTATTCAACAACAGGCTCTGCAGGAACTTCCGTAACAATGGGCACTTACGATATTGGTGCCTCAACGGCAATTAATGCAAGATTTATTAATTGCAATCAGACAAACGACATAACCGATATCGATTATTGGGGAATTGCAGGCACGAACTACTGCAAAAATCTTGTGTATGACGGCTGTGCATTTTCACGTTTCGATGCACATCAGGGTGTTCTCAACGCAACTGTTATCAACTCCGTTCTCGGTCATCACGGAATAAAGCTTATCGGAAGCGGAACAGCACTGATCGAGAATACAACCGTTTTAGCCGAAGATTTTGTTGACCTTCGTGCAGATTACGGTTCAACCTGGAATGGTGAGCTTATCATCCGCAACTGTAAGTTTTATCCCACAGGTATTTCAAGCCATATTATCAAGGCAGAAAATTCTGAAGACCATAATTTCGGTTACACTTGCTATCTTCCTCAAAAAATAGAAGTTGACGGCTTATATGTTCACAGAATGGGAAATAATTATCTTTTCACCGAGGTTAATTCTAAGCATAATTCTGATTCATATAAAGCAGAATATCCGGTTATTCCTCCACAGGAAATAACCGTTAAGAATTTCAGCAATTTGCTTTTCGGCGAGCTTTTTGTTTCGAAAAATAAGGCGATATTTAAATCCCGGATTTCATCATAAATAAAGATTATGCCTCATATCGTGAACAACAACGCTGTCAATGAATTATTACACCTTTGGGGACTTGTCACAAAAAAAGACTTATGATATAATAAATTTATTATACGTACACGGAGGTTTTCATTCTATGGAAAGCGAAGTTAAAACAGGCATTATTGCTAAAGCCAAGGGTGCTATCCGTACTGTTAAAGAATACTGGAATGTACCTGCTAAAGGTAATTATATTCCTTATAAAGAAGTTGTGGCAATCAGCGGTGCAGGTTTCGGAGTAAACTGGGCAATGCTTCTTGCTTCAACAATAGGTCTCAGTGCAGGCAATTTCCTGGTCGGTGCAAGCATCGGACTCCGTCCCGTGGACTTACAGATAATGCTGAACGTAGCCAATCTCATCGGTATTCCCATCGGTATATTCAGAAGCTGGTACTATGACAATCATCATATTCCAGGCGGAAAATTTTTGCCATTTATCAGAAGAACGGGCTTTCCCATTGTTCTGATATCAATGATATTTGTATGGCTTCCGTATGAATATTTCAGCTATACAACCAAAGCAGTTGTTGTCTGGCTGATGTATTTTCTGCTCAGTCAGTTCCTTTGTTTCTATAATGAAAGCTACACCTATTTTCAGCAGATAATATCGCCCGATGCTCAGGAAAGGGCAAATGTAATGAGCATCTCACAGGTTATCTATTCCCTAGCACCGACGATTTCAAACCTGTTTATTCCGATGATTGCAGGCTGGACATGGGGTCTTGACAACATATGGACCTACCGTGTTATTTATCCCGTTTTCACGATAATCGGTTTTGTTATCAGTACAATTTTCTTCCGGAAGGTAAAAGAAAGACTCATTCTTCCAAAAAAGAAGCTTGAACCTGTAAGAATGTTTGATGCAATCCGTGAGGTAGCAAAGAATAAGTATTATTGGATTATTCATTCGGCTGCATGGGTTGTTTTTCTTGAATCGGGTTACGGCATTATTCTTAACTGGTCGTTTGTTTATGCACACAACGGAGAATACGATTCTTATCTCGGTCTCGCAAACACAGTTATCGGCAATGCGGCACTGTGGTCGATGCTTCTTGCACCGCTTGCAATCAAGCTTATGGGAAAAAGAAATCTTCTCATAACCGCAAACTCAATAAACATAATTGTTCTTATCGTTCTATATTTCACCTACCGTAATCTTATTCTGATTTGTGTTCTCTGGTATTTCAATACATTTATAAATACTTTCTGGAATATCGTTCAGCACCAGATAAGTGCTGATATGAGGGACTATCACCAGTGGAAAACAGGCGTCAGAGTCGACGGACTTTTCGGACCTCTTGGCATGATAGGTACTGTTATCGGCTTCTTTACGGGAATGGTATATCCCACAATCTATGAAAAAATGGGACTTCTTGAGGACTACAGCGTACTTTATAACGACACAATAAGAAACAATCTTTTTGAGGTTCTTATTATTTGCTCTGCAGTTGGTGCATTTCTTAATCTTATTCCGTTCTGCTTCTATGACCTTACAGAAAACAAACATAAAGCCTATGTCGGAGTTCTGAAAATCCGTGCAATGTTCGAAAACCACGCTCTCGGAGTTCTTGAAAGCGATGAGCTTGCTGATGTTATGGAAATAATTCACGAGGCGAAGAACAGCTTCGGCAAAGAAAAGGTCAAGGCAGATAAAAACGCCTCAAAAGCAGAAAAGAAGGCAATAAAAGAATCCAATCTTGCAATTGAAAGAGCTGATATCATCATGCAAGACCTCAACAAATTCTCGGGTGAAGCCGGTATTGCAAGATTAACACAGGCAAGAGCCGACTACGCAAACGGAATTCTTTATTTCTATGAAAATGCTGACGAAGAAATGAGATGTGCAAGAAATCTGCCGAAATCAACGGAGAAAGAAAAGGAAATCCGTTCCGATGCAATCAAAAATGCACGCATCAAGAAGGAATCTGCATCTCTAATCAGAAAATACGGAATTGATAACATAGAAGCTCCAGACGAAGCAGTTAAAGAAGAGATTATCAACAGAGAAGCCCACACCTTCATTGAAAGCGTAAAAATTAAGCACGAATTGAATTCTTATCTTAAAAAAGCTTCTGTCTATGCAAGAATTATAAAACCTTATACCAATGCGAAAAACCTTATTGAGCAAGCTGAAAACTACACTCATTATGAAGAACTTGAAGCAAGATATGCCGGCATTTCGGCAGAGTAATGAGGGAAAGGAATAAATAATATGGCAATTCTTATAAAGCAAATCGTTTCATATTTAACATCCCTTGCTCTTGTTGTTGCAAACTTTTTGGGCATAAGTTCACTTTCTTTTATTGAAAAGGTTGACGATTTCAAGATTACTACATATATCAGAGGCGAATATGTACAGTCCGAAGAAAGTCTTTATCCCGAGGATTTTGATATAATTACCGATGTAATTCTTTTTGAATGTGCATCATTCAACAGCGATGGAGAGGTTATCTGCAATGAGCCTGTTCTTGAAACCGCACTGTCAAATATTCGCAAAGCAATAGGCGACAGAGATATCAGCATCACTCTCAATTTTCTCGGACCGTGGGGCATAACTGATTCAGATGTATGGGAAGAACAGATGGAAGCGCAAAGTAATGAACACAACAAAGCTTTCACAAGCGGTGTTCTCGAAGACAACATCATTGCAGTGCTTGACAAATATGATTTTGACGGAGTTCATTTTGACTATGAATATCCGCTTTCAGACAATGCGTGGAAATATTATAACGACTTCCTTGTTTCTCTTGATAAGAAGCTCGGTGATTACACTCTCGGAGTGGCGGGCAACTACTGGAACATAAATTTCACCCGTGCGGCTCTCAATGCAATTGATACTTTTGAGCTTATGATTTACGATATGGTAGACGGCGAAGGCAGACATGCCACTTATGAGGACACCGTAGCAGCTGTTCAGAGGCTCGGATTTCAAGGCATGATTTTTGACAAGGTCAACATCGGACTTCCTTTCTATTCACGCCCTACAGATATGTCAGCTTATTGGTATGGCTATAACGGATGCTATGAAGAAATGACTGAGGACGGATGGTATCATTGCGATGTAACCAACAAGGATTTTTGGTTCAACACTCCAGATGTTATTGAAAAGAAAACCGAATATGCAATCAATAACGGTTTCGGCGGTGTTATGATATGGCATTATAATTGCGACCTGCCCTCAACTCATGAGGATTCACTGCTCAAAGCTGTCGGAAAAGCAATCGAAAAAAATATTTAAATTGAACAGAAAGATTTAAAACATCATCACTCAAATGCAGATTGTTAACATCTGTGTTTGGGTGTTTTTTTCGTCAGAACGTGAAGATATTCTAAGTAAAAGTCCGAAAGTTTTACTCGGTTAATTTTAGGACATTAAATAGTAAGCCCCCCGGCTTAGCCGAGGGGTTGTGATTTGCTTATATTAAAGGAATTGTTGTGTTATAGTCAGTGTACCAAACACCTGCCGAAAAACTTCTTGCGCGAATTTCAACTCTGTCGTCGTAAACCTCAATCTGGTATCCGGTTCCGTTTGAGACCCTGCCTCTCATTGTCATATACATATATGCAGGAAGATTAACGCTGTGAAATGAACCGTCAGATTCAACACTTACATAACCGTTGATATCAGCTTGTCTTTCATTTGAAAATCCGTTATGTATATGTCCGGTAATCATAAACACGTTCTTATATTTTTTGAGTATTTCTTCAACAGCCGCAGACTGGTCGCCTATACCGCCGTCATCAGGTTCCATATCTTCATCACCCCATGTTTCGGGAAGACCGTGTGTCTGATTGATAGGCCAATGCGAAACAACAAAAATGGGAAGACCGTCTTTTGATGCTTTTTCCATTTCATCAGTAAACCACTTAAGCTGTTTTTCACTCATATACATTGAAGTTCTGTCAGTTTCGCTTGCAAGAACGATAAAAGTATATCCGTTTACTTTGGTTGAATAATATTCACTTTCCGTGTTTCTTCCGGTAATTTTATTGTTGTATTCAATAAAATAGTCACGGGCAAGGTCGTATCCCTCATCCTCTGTCCATGTATCATGGTTACCCTGAGCAAGAATTATTTCCTTTGCAGGTGTATACTTTGCGAATGTATCCGCAAGCATATCCCATTGTTCCTTTTCACCGTGGTCGGTAAGATCACCCGAACAAACAAGAAGATCTATCTCTTCATCTGAATTTTCCATGTCATAAAGACCGAACTCAAGCATAATAGAACGAAGAACCGTTTTGTCCATATGGATATCTGAAATTGCCGCGATATTAAGCTTACATTCTTCGGAATTAATCGGTTTTGTTTCAGCAGTAAAATTTCCAAAAATCAAGGATGTAAATAAATTAAGAATTGCCATTAGCACAGAAACGAACGTTTTAATAACTGCAACCATATTAAACACCTCAGAAATTTTTTCTTTATTTTAACAAATTCAATCAAATATTGCAACTTTTTCTGAAAAAATTATTTTTAATATTGTTTATTATCTGTATTTGTGATAAACTGATAAAAAAACAGCAAGGGTGATAAAAATGATACACAGCAATAAGTATTTTCTTGGTTTTATGGAAAGATTTGATTTTCCGCAGGAAGCAAAGGACTGTTTTAATTCTTTGACCAAAAAACTTGATTCCGATGAAGATCTCGGAAGAAAATATGATGATATCCTTAACGAATATATGTATCCCGTTGCAAATGATGAAATAAGACCTTCTCTTAATGAACTTTCAAAGCTTGCAGAGCAAAACGGAATTAATGTTTATTCACTGAACTGCGTTTTTCTTATTCATTGTGCTGAAATTCTCGAAAGCAGATATGAAGAAGCAGGTATTGATAAAACAATATATTGGGACACAATGGCTGATATCAAGTATAAGCTTAAAGAATGTATTGATTGCGAAGAAGTACCAGGTATTTTTGTCCCCGACTGGTATAACGGTTTCCATGACATGACAAGATTTGCTTACGGCCGTTTCCAATATGAAATGCGTGAATTTGACGAAGAATTCACAACTTCCTGTGGTGTTAAAATCAAAAAAGGCGATAAATATGTTAATTTTCATATTCCTTCATCTGGCGTTTCTCTTACCGATGAAATCAGATTTGACTCATATAAAAAGGCTTATGAAGCTTTTAAGCACGAGTTCCCTGACGGAAAGGTTATTTTCGGATGCAGCTCATGGCTTCTTTATCAAAAACACCGTGAATTTCTCCCCCCTCATCTCAACATATTGAAATTTATGGATGATTTTGAAATCATTTCCACTCATGAAAGCGATGACTTCTCAAACGGATGGAGAGTATTTGCCAAGGATTCTGATCTTCCCGTTGAAAAGCTTCCGAGAAACAACTCACTTCAGAGAGCATATGCCGACTGGCTTCTTGCAGGTAACGGCGCAGGCGGTGCTTTCGGAATTATCGTATTTGACGGAGAAAAAATTCTCAGATAAGTCAGGACCTCCGGCTAAGCCGGAGGCTTGATTAAGCCCTATAAGGGCATTATACGGACTGAACCCCTTAAGGGGCGCTGAAAGGTTTGCCGACCGCATTCCTTTTTCAGCTACCCCTCAAGGGGTTGATTTTATGCTTTCTTGTTCTCGCTACCCGTGAACGGGTCTACATATTCTTTCAGGCTCATTTGGTCTGCTATTT
>JAZSDF010000021.1:0-8586 GCA_045531035.1 Acutalibacteraceae bacterium
TGAAGTCAGAACAACCCGTTTCCCTGAAGAAGGCTATTTAACGGTTAAAGCAACTGCACCCGAAGACGACCTCTGGAATGAAGAAAACAGACCGTGGGAATTCACTTACGGCCAGCGCTCTTTCTATGCAAATACCGATGATATTCCCGATGAGTTTCACAATTCAGAGGATGTCAATATCCGCATTCTCCATTATTGGCACGATGAGCTGATGAATATAAAATCCTATAATGCAGAAACGGGAAAAATCGGTTTATCAAGACCCTCTACAATGGAAATAAGAGATATTGACCGTTATTATTTTGAAAATGTTTTTGAAGCCCTCAATGAGCCGGGCGAATGGTATCTCGATAAGGCTTCGGGCGTTCTTTATTATGTGCCGAAAGACGGTGAAAAAGCCGATACGCTCACTCTTTACGGTTCAAATGTCGACAGACTTATTGATATAAACGGTGTTGACGGAATTTTCTTTGAGGGTATTCATTTCACCCGTACCGATTGGGCAGAGCCCAAAGCCGACGGATTTTATGCGGGAACATGGTGGGAAGAAAATGACATGGATTTCCCTCAGGCGGCAATATTTGTTGACGGAGTTGTTGCCGTTAAATACGCAGAGAATGTTCACCTCAAAAACTGCGAATTCACCTGGCTCGGCGGCACTGCCGTAAAATTCGGATTCGGTGTAAAAAATTCATCTGTTGAAAACTGTTATTTTGAAAATATCGCCGCAACCGCTGTTTATGTAGGCGGTGAAAACTGCTTATCCGATCACGAAAACTATACACAGAACATTACAATCAAGAACAATGAAATATATAAATACGGCAGAAAATTCTTCAGCGGAATTGGTATTCACATAACCTTCTGCGATACTGCCGAAGTGGTAAATAATGAAATTCACGACGGTTATTACACAGGTATTTCTGTCGGCTGGATCTGGAGCTATGATTACCATGTGACAAAGAACATAAATATCAGCCGAAATCTTATTTATAATATCGGTCAGGGATGGCTTTCCGATATGGGCGGTATTTATATGCTTGGCAAGCAACCCGGAACTGTTTTAAGTGAAAACGTTATTCATAATGTTGCCGCCGATCCCGGTGAAGGCGGTTACGGCGGATGGGGTATTTATCTTGACGAAGGCTCATCCTTTATGACGGTTGAGAAAAACCTTGTTTATGCCTGCGGCAGCCAGAGCTTCAATGTTCACTACGGTGAAGGCAACATTATTAGGAACAATATTGCAGCCCTCAGCAGAGAAGGTCTGATGAGTCCCGGTATAGATAAAGGCGAAACCCACGCAACGGCGATGTATTATAACAATATTTACCTTACATATAACAAAGCACCGATTTATATTGAAATGCTGAATCCCTCACATTTCTATGATAACGGCAATCTTATGTGGAGCATTACAGAGGATGATGAACTTTATTTCAACACAAGCGAATATGTTTACACTCTCAAAATGGCTCAGGATAAGGGATTTATTCATTTCCCGACCGTTGCCGACCCGATGTTCAAAGATGCCCTTAACTTTGATTTCACTTTAGCAGAAGACAGCCCTGCATTTGCCCTTAATTTTGAAGCATGGGATTATTCTTTGGCAGGTACAATTAAAGACACTGTAATAGGTCTTGATAAAGCAGGCGATCAGACAGCCTATAATGCAGAATCCGAGTTGCAGCCCGATATGGAATTTGAACACAACTTATTCGGAGGCTATATTCCTTATGTTATATTTATCCTTCCCACACTCCTGGCATTGGCATGGCTTGTTATCGGTGTAATCAAGGGCAAAAAGACAGTAACATTGCCGATATTGGCAGCTGTTATATCTGCACCTTTGTTTGTCGCGGTTTATAATATGTATCTTGAATGGATAGAAATTCTCTATTTCTTATCTGTATTTGCATTGGCGGCACTTGCTTCTGTTCTTCCCACGTGCGTTGCGATTGAAAAAGGCAAAACAAAGAAAGGCATTGTTTTGGCGTTTGTTGTCAACTTCATTCTTTCGGCAGGCATTTTCCTTGGTCTTGCAGGTATATTTAATATGCTTTTGCAACCCGGAAGCCCTGAAGTAATTTCACTTGCTTGCGGAGCAATGTTTATCTATATGTTTGTTGAAACGATTCGTCTTTTAAAGGTCTATAAAAGAAAATAATTTTATAACTGACGAACAAAAAATCTTTATCCGGTTGGCTAAGTACCCTGTTCAAAGTGGGTTATAAAAAATGATGGCTGCCGAAATTTCAGGAGTGCTTGTATCAGATGAATATGAAGAGTTGAGAAAGAGATTACTATATTCTATAATAAACATTGTTAATGCTATAATTCAATCCACAGGGAGAGATATGTATGAAAAAAACAAACAAGATTATATGCTTTCTGCTTACGCTTTCGGTTGTTTTCTCGTCTATGGGATTTTTCACTTTTGCGTCTGAAGGCGAAAAAATTTATTACTATATCGATTCCGTTAACGGTGACGATGCAAACAGCGGTACGGATATAGACAGCCCCGTAAAAACAATAGGCGGACTTAAAAATCTTGACATTAAAGCAGGTACTCATTTTCTTTTCAAAAACGGCGGCGAATATGATTGTGCCGTGACACTCACCTGCAACGGCACAAAGGAAAACCCGATTGTTATTTCATCCTACGGCGAGGGCGAAAAAGCAATACTGAAAACGAACGAAAATACAGAGGTTTTCCGTCTTTTTGACTGCTCGTACATAACGGTATCAAATTTGCACATCAAAGCCCCCAACGGTGGCGGAATATGGATTGATACCCTTAATCAGGCGAGTGAAGGAATTGTTATCGACAATGTTTATTTCACCGATATGCAGAACTACAGAGTAACCGGCCGTGACAATTTTTCAAACGGTGCGTCAGGTGCAAGAGCGGCGGTTATGGTCAAGGGGCTGCCCGCAAGGTCGAGATATGCCGTAAATGACCTTACAATAAAAAACTGCGAAGTTTACAACTGCGGCAACGGCTTTATAATCTGGGGCTCGTGGAACGACAAGCAGGAGTGGTGGTGCGAAAACGAAGAGGATATTGACCCTGTGTTCAACAAAGGTCTGCTTATTGAGGGCTGTTATTTACACGAAATGGATGCCGAAGCGGTTCTTGTAGGTATGTGCGACGGTGCACTGGTTACAAACTGCCGCGCTATCAACTGCTGTCAGGGACCCGGAACAAATGAAAACGGCGATATCCTTTATTACACCGCCGCAATGTGGTTTTGGGGAAGCGTAAACAGCACTATTGAGTACTGCGAAATTGCAGGTCAGAAAAATGTCGGCGACGGTATGGCGATTGATTTTGATTCCTATTCGCATAACTGCACATATCAGTATATCTATTCCCACGACAATATGCGCTTTATCTGCAACTGTCCCTTCCACAGCGGCCACAATAACAACACGGTGCGCTACTGCCTGTCAGTCAATGACAACGGAGGAAGAAGCAGACTTTCGGCAAATCCGGGCGAACACGGACTTAAATTTTACAACAACACAATAGTCAACTGTGCCGATTTTTATATGATTGATATGTATGATTCGGTTATTGCAAACAACATTATCGTGCCCGCCGACGGCTACGTTGTGGTTTGTGATGCGGCGGATTATTTCCGTGACGGAAATGTTTTTGCAGGCAACTGCTACTACAACACCGTAAATCCGTTTTGTGACCTGTTTTCAAAAAATACTGTCCCGGGCTTTGTGGGCAATGATTTGACATCGCTTGAAAGTTTTATGCTTTCGGCAGACTCACCGCTTATTGGTACGGGAATTGAAGTTGAAGGCAACGACCTGACAACCGATATTTTCGGTAATGAAATAACGGGCAACAACATCGGCTGCTACGGTGCAGACGGTGAGGACACTGAATACGAAGGCGAGAATTTTATTGAGAAAATTATAAGATTTTTTAAGGACCTGATTAACAGAATGATCCGTGAATCAGACGGACTTAAAGATTATTAATAAATATTTCAAAAACGCACCTGAAAAGCAGGTGCGTTTTTCACTGTATTGTAAAAAACCTTTTAAGTGTTTTTATGGTGTCAAAAGCATTTTTTCGTGTTTGAACATAAATTATCCTCCTTTAATTTCCGCCGGGACCGTCTTTTCGTTCACGATTGTCGGGTATTTCAATTTTTCCTTTAATGTCTTTAGGTTTGATATTATCTTTGTTTTTATTGTTTGTATTTTTTTCTTTGTTCATATATAACCGTCCTTTCTTGTTTTTAGTATGCACAGAATTGCATAAAAATTGCCATACAAGCTGATTTTGATTCAACTCATATGGCATTATATTTATTTTGGACTGTATGACGAAAGAATTTTCAATATATCATTTTTATAGAGATTACTGCCGAGAATATCGCCGTTGTTACTGAAGCAGATTGCACGGATATCCGTCGGATCTTCCTGATAGGGATTCTGAATTTCTTTGCTCAAATCAAAATATTCGCCAAGATATTTAAGTGCATTTCCGCTTGGGAATATGATATTTCCTTCGCTTGTTTCAATGCCCATTTGATTGAATTCGACAAGAATCTTTCTTGTTTCGTTGTTATAAGGATTATCGTCATCGGTACTCACAAGCCATGCAGGGTGAACCTGTAATTTAACATCGGGAACATTAACTGCATTTGCGAACACCTTGACATATTCAAGAGGAATTGTTTCCTGATGAAAAGCATCGACGGAAAGCAGAATCTCATTGACTCCGCTTTCAATTATCTTTTGAGCGACATACTTTATCCTGTCAAAATCTTTGCTGAAATATCCGTTAGTTATAAGTTGCCTTTGAGGGATATTCATTTTTCTTGCGGCTTTATGAATTTCGCAAACGGTTTCATGGCAAAGTAAAGGCTCTCCGCCAAAGGTCATAACGGATTCAATACTGTATTCTTCGGCAATTTTGCGTACAGCATTTGCCGCTAAAGCTTTATCAATGTTATCTGAACTTTTATGTTCGCCTTGGGAACAGTGCTTACATATGCCTGTGCAAGCCATAGTGACAACAAATTCTATTCGGTTAAGATTTTTCAGATGCTTATTCATTGATATTCACCTGTATTTCTTCATGATTTCATCAACCTGCCGTTTGTTTTTCAGCACAACGGTTTTATCTTTATATTTTTTGGTTATTTCTGTATAGGTCTGCCGTCTTTCTTTGTTTCTGCAACCGAATAATGTGAACTTAACGAACCACCAATTAAGGTCATTTTTATATCCGTCCTGTCTGCGAGATTTTGTTCTTTTTATCGCACGGTACAAGCAAGTCATTCGGGGAAGAAGGAGCAAAACTATCAAATCCGCCTTTTCAAGCCGTTCATCATAAAGCAGATATTTGTAGTAGCCGTCGATTATCCAATTATCTTTTGCCATAAACTCAGAAACCTTCGGTAAGACGAGCGAATCGTCAATCGGCTTCCATTCCTTATCCCACTTTATCTCATCAAGATGAAGAACGGGTATATTCTTCTTTTCGGATATGTAGTCCGACAGATATGTTTTGCCGCTGCCTGCATATCCCAAAACAGCTATTCTCATTTCTTCATCTCCTCTTAAAAGTTATTTTGCTTCATACCAATTTATCAAATCGCTATAGTTTCCTTTGAAATGATAACATCTTCCGTTTTTATTCATTCCGATTTTGGAGAGTCCTAATTTTTCAAGTATTCCAATAGATTTGCGGTTTGTAATATTGGCGTAGGCTTCAACAAATTTTATATCTTCCCTTATATTCGGAATCAAAAAGCCGTAAAGCTTCCTGAAAATATTCTTACCCTGATATTTGGGGCTAAGCTGAATTTCTTCCATCATAAATATGTCTGCATTAGTGTAATACTGAAAGAATCCGATAATACTGTCCGCATCTTTGATGAGAACAATCTGTCGTTCGTCCCGCTTCAATCCGTCACTCACACCCTCATACCAACACTTGAAGTCCTCTTCCCTTGAATTTCCCGTAGGAGCGATTTTCTTCATATTGTCGGCGAGGATATTGAATATTTCGTTTGCAACCATTGAAAAATCGGGTTTGTTGATATAAGTGAAAGTTATGCTTTTTTCATAACGCATAAAAACAAACTCTGTATTTTGGTTAAATCTATCAAGAAGTATCTTTCTGTACTTCTCAACAAAACCGCTTTTTTTATAACATTTTATAGCTCGTTCATTCCAAGAACGCACCTGTACCCAAGTCTCTTTGTCGGGATATCTTTTCTGTGCTTCAAGGACTGTTTTGTTTAAATAAATGTCACCCAATCCTTGCCCGCAAAACTGCGGTGCAATACCGATACCTATATATACTTTATCATTTTCAGAAATAACGCTTGTATATGCAACAAGTTTTTTATTATTACAAAAGCAGAGGTAATTATCTGCATTTTCGGGTTGGGTTATAGCTGCTTGTTTTTTGACGGCTTCTTCATAGGTCATGTAATTATAAACTGAATACGGCGGTTCATATTTCCAATCACAAATTTGCTTTGCGGCTTCGGGATTCATTGGTTCAAAATTGACTGTTTTCATTATTAAAAATCTTCTCCATTATCGCACTTCCGCCGTGGTCTTCAATTACTTTAAATCCGTTTTTCTCATACATCGAATACGATACGGGAGTATGTTTGAAAACATTGAGCACCATTTTTGAAAAACCTTTTTCACGGGCATCTTCCTGAATCTTCACAAACGCACTTTTTCCGTAGCCTTTACCTCTGTATTCCTCTTTGATAACATTCTCGGTTACAAAAGCGGCGTTTTCCTCAAACGGACTTTTCTGATAACCGATAACACCGATTTTCTCGTTCTTTTCATTCATTACAATGTAAAGATAGTTATCGGCAGAATCTGCACCTTCGGGAAACACGTCGCGAAACTCACTTTTTGCCGCTCTCAATGCTTTGAATCTGAATCTCTCATCGCCCGATTTTACAAGGTGGTCGGCATAAGCTTTCGCTGACCATTTTGAATATGCTTTGAATTCATCGTTGTTCATACGTTTGAAAAAGATTTGTTTTAAACTGTTTTTCAAAAAGAACCCCTCTTTCTTGTTATATAAATCACAAACAATCTGAGTTTTAACGTTTTCCTTATTACAAATATTTCTGCATATAAACCAAGTTCTGATATGTTCCGTCTTTGAGTTTGCAGTAGTTCGGCTTTACGCATACAACTTTAAAACCGAATTTTTCGTAAAGTGCTTTTGCTCTGTTGTTGCCCTCAATAAAATCAAGCTCAACGATTTCTGTGCCTTCGTGATTTTCAGCGGTTTCAATAAGAGCCTCAAACATTGCGGAGCCGATACCGAGATTCCAATACTTTTTTGTTATGGATATACCCAAACCTGCACGGTGAAAATTTTTGCAGCTGTTAAAGAAAGTAATATCACAGCTTCCGACGGGTCTGCCGTCAATATAGCACGCAATAACCAGGTTATTTTCGGAGTCACGTGCACTGCGTATCCAATTTTCTTCACTTTCAATTGAAACATTATCCCAGTATTCGGTATAACGGGTGAGAAAGTCTGTTTCCTGGCAAGCGGTTTTGATGTTGTTGAGCATCGCCTCTGCATCTTTTATATCAGGTGTTTTCAATACGGCAGTCGAGCCGTCTTTTAATATAATTTTCTTCTCTTCAAATATCATAGTGACAACCTCCTGTAAAAAAAGCACCTCCGTTAAATTACGGAGATGCTTGTAAGTTCAGAAAGATATTTTACATCAATCGCAAACGGACAAAACGGCTCTCCGATTCATTGTGTTAATCATCATTGTCATCTTGTCCACCTGCCTTTCAGTAATTTTCTTCATTGTAACAATATAAGAATAATTTGTCAACTGTTTTCGGTTGCGCTTCAAAAGTGTCGGTTTTAAATACAGAAGTGTTTGAAAAAAATTATTTTATTTCCGAATGGCGCACTTCTATACATATCTTTAAGAAATTCACGAGTGCGCAGCTCCGCTGATGAAAAATAGAAGATTTTAAACAAGGGTTTTGCCCTTGCGTTGCAGAACAACTATCCCAATTTTATATTATTATTTAAGCCCGACGGGCGCAGCTCGGAGAGAAGATTTTTAAATTTTCTCTCCGATTTTTGCCAGGGATTTGGGGAAGGAATTCACCAATAAGCGGTAAAAAACCGACAAGAAAAATTATGAACGAATTGTAAATCGTCATAGTTTGAAAACGGGGTTTTGGCAAAAGAGGGTACAGATTAACTGTGTAGAGGAACCTTTCAGAAAAAAGTCAGTTGACGGTGTTTATTGTGTTAAACATAATAATCTGAAAGGGTTTGAACGTTTATGAAAAATAATAATATTTCTTGTGAATTCAATATCAATAAAGCAGCAAGAGTTTTCTGTTAAAGAAGCTGTCTCAACAAGCTTGCGAAATAATTAAGGCAGGGAGCAATCCCTGCCTTTGCTTGTTTTATGACTGTTAATCATTAAATTCCTTATCAGAAGCTATGACTTTTCCCGATTCAGCGTTTATTTCATATTCGTATTCGAAATCACCTGCAACAAACTCAACGTCGTAATGAACTATCAGATCATCACG
>JAZSDF010000005.1:0-15223 GCA_045531035.1 Acutalibacteraceae bacterium
AGGTAGTCCATAAACGGTCTGAGAACATTCTCGTAGCTGAATATGTGGTGTCCCATCAGAAGCAAGCCCACCAGACCAAAAAGAAGTACAAAGCACGCAAAGCCTTTTCTTTCAACCAAAGATTTTTGTTTTAACATAAAACACACAGCTTCTTTCGATATTTTGGTAGTTATTTTATCACAGTCCCACCGTGATTTCAACAAATATCTGCTTTTAGTTGCATTAAAAGTGTTTCGATTTTGTGTGTAATGAAATATTTTGCCGTTGGCAAAATTTGAAATAAAACTCGCATTTTAACATTTGCGAAGCAGATATTTCATAGCGAAGCTATTTCATTTGGCGAAGCCAAATTTCGTTGAAAAAGAAAAGACACGCATGCCGCGTGTCTTTTCTTTTTCTGGTGGAGACGGAGAGGATCGAACTCTTGACCTCTTGAATGCCATTCAAGCGCTCTCCCAGCTGAGCTACGCCCCCATAAGTTTGCTTGAATATATTAGCATATAATTTTTAAAAAATCAAGAGGAAATTTTATATTATTTAATCCCATTCACAGCCCGTTACTTCATCAAGGTTGATTCCATTTGTATCGGATGTTTTGACAGACATTGCAATCAGTGCAGCTATAAATCCGGGAACGGTCAATGCAAATGCAACTATACCGGTAAATGTATTTCCGAGAATAGTAATAAGCGGAAGGCTTACACCGTATGAAACAACAACACCTGCAGCCACAACAACAAATTCAGCCGACATAATGGATGAACGGAGATTTGTGGGTGCTGACTCCCCTATCATCATAATTATAACATCATTTGTCGAATAATAGCTTCCTATACATGCTCCGCAAAGAAAACCAACGAGATACGGATTCCATGCAAGCTTTGAACCTACGCTGAATCCGATAAAGGCGACAAGACAATTTGCAGCAGTTGTAATTGCTGCAGCTTTTCTGCCTTTTGAATCTGAAATAAATCCCATTATAACCTGTGAAAATGCACAACCGACGGGAAACATAAAGAGAGCTTCAGTTACAGGTCCGACACTGACAACATTCATCACCTCTTCACCGAGTGAAGAAAAAAGACCGTTTGCAACATAATTTTCAGCGTAGCCGTATGACAGAATAACCTGATAGTTAAGCGTTGTCACAAATCCGACATTTGCAAGTGCACCTACAATATACAGCCATCTCAACTGCTTATGCTTAAATGCAAATTTAAGTGCGGGAATAACACCGCCCTGTGCATTTTCTTCACTTTTACGGGATTTCTCTCTGATTCTTTCATCGGAATTCATTTTAAGATATTTTATTCTTGAATCAATAAATGCATCGGTTTCTCTGGCAAAGAAAAATGCAACTGTACAAGCAATTATTCCGATTATTCCGGGTACAAAATATACGTTTCTCCATTCAGAGGCATCATTCATAAGAAGCTTTCTCAGAAGAGGAATAAGCATAACACCCATGTTAGCAACAAATTTTATTGATGAATAAATTCTTGCCCTGTGTTTTGACGGTGCAGATTCCATGATATAAACTACCTGCATATCATGAGGAATAAAGAACTGAACAACGCAAGCACCAAGAGCATAAACAACAATACTGTCCGAAAGATAAATCAGAAGAAGTGAAAGGCTCATACCGAATGTATTGATAATAAGGAATGTTTTTCTACCGAATCTGTCAGCAAGGGGTTTGTAAAATATTGCAAGAATCTGGAACGGAACAACGATCATTGTAAGAATATCAAGCAATCCCACGGAGCTGTCGCCGTATTTTGCGAAAAGGTCGTTTGCAATTTCTGTTTTCATAAGAGTACCGATTTGCGAGGCAACTTCATCGGTTATGTAAATTAAACAAATAATGAAAACAAGATAAAAAAGATAAAACCTGTTCTTCGGTCTCGCTTTTTCCTTTTCCCATCTTGCAAGCTCTTTTTGATTTCTTTTCTGAATCCTCATAAGCTTTTCAGGTGACATTTGATTACACTTCATTATCACGCCTCATTTCATTTCCGTTCTATGTATTAAATTATACCATATCAGTCTTAAAACATCAAGGATTTACTTGACGATTAATTGCACGGTGATATATAATATTAAAAAACAAGAAACGGAGATTGTTATGGATAAATTTGCAAGATTCAGATATCAGCCGTGCATCCCTCTCGGTGATGACGGCAGATGCGTTACCGCATCAAAAAAACATATTGCTCTTTCAAGAAGAGCTGCTGCTGACGGTATGGTTCTTCTCAAAAACGAAAACAAATCACTTCCTCTTTCAAGAGGTGAAAAAGTTGCTTTGTTCGGAAAAGCAACAATTGAATATATCAAAGGCGGTGGAGGAAGCGGTGATGTTCACTGTCCTTATATCCGCAACATATATGAAGGTTTTAAAGAAAAGGAACATGAAGGCAAGGTTTCTGTTTACATGCCTCTTGTTGAATTTTATAAGGATTATGTTAAAAAAGAAAGCGTTAATGTTCTTACTCAGGAACAGATTAATGCAAGATGGGATATAGTCAATAACATGGAGTTCTGCACAAAGCGTGACGATATGACCTATGACACATTTGCAGCAATGCATGTTAAGGAAGCCGAGGTTCCCGATGAACTTATAAAAGCATCATCGGAATGGGCTGACACTGCAATTATAACTTTAAGCCGTTTTTCAGCCGAAGGTGTTGACCGCAGACCTCAGGGCGGCGACTATTATCTTTCCGACCTTGAAAAAAATCTAATCGACAAAGTCTGCAAGCTTTTCAAAAAAACAATTATCGTTATAAATTCAGGTGCAACAATTGACTGCGAATACTTTGCAGAAAACGATAATATTCATGCTGTTCTCATGTCATGGCAGGGCGGTATGGAAGGCGGTGCTGCAATTGCCGATGTTCTTTGCGGTGATGTCAACCCTTCAGGTAAGCTTGCCGACACAATAACAAAATCATATGATTGTTATCCTTGCAAGGAAGAATTCTGGGAAAGCTTTAAGAAAATCGACTACAGCGACGATATTTATGTCGGTTACAGATATTTTGAAACTATTCCCGGTGCAAAAGAATATGTACGATATCCGTTCGGATTCGGTCTTTCATACACAAATTTTGAAATAAGCGGCAGAGTATGTACCGAAAGCGAAGGAAAAATCGTTGCTGTTGCAACAGTTAAAAATACAGGTGATGTTGCAGGCAGAGAAGTTCTTCAGCTTTATTACAGCGCACCTCAGGGATTGCTCGGCAAACCCTCGAAAGAGCTTTGTGCCTTCAAAAAGACAAAGCTTCTCTCCCCCGGCGAATCTGAAACCGTTGTTATGAGCTTTGATGTTAATGACATGGCAAGCTTCGACGACCTTGGAAAGATTCAGAAATCTGCATATATTCTCGAAAAGGGCAGCTATGAATTTTATATCGGCACATCTGTAAGAGATTTAAAAAAGCTTGAATTTGAATATATTGTTTCTGAAAACACAGTTACACAGCAGCTCAAGAATTGGTGCAAACCCTTCAATCTTGAAAAAAGAATGATTTCAGACGGCAGTTTTGAAAACTTACCCATGGGTGAAGAAAGTTATTACTACGGAACAAATCTTCCTACAAACGCAAAAGCACCAGAAAACCTTGTTAAATTCGATAAGGTCGGCGAAGAAATCACGCTTGATGAATTTGTTGCACAGTTCACTCTCGATGAACTGATGTATATTGTAGGCGGTCAGAAAACAACGGGCGTATGCAACACGGGTTCGTTCGGCGGAATAGAAAGACTTGACATACCCTATTTCCCGACTGCTGACGGTCCTGCAGGTTTAAGACTCGAACCCTCAACAGGAATTCCGACAACCGCATGGCCTTGTGCAACTCTTCTCGCTTGCTGCTGGGATCCCGAGCTTCTTTATGAGGTTGGTGCTGCGGGCGGTGCCGAACTTCGAGAAAACAACCTTGCAATCTGGCTTGCTCCCGCTTTGAATATCCATCGTGACCCTCTCTGTGGAAGAAACTTTGAATACTATTCGGAAGATCCGCTCGTTGCAGGCAAATCCGCTTCTGCTGCAGTAAGAGGTATTCAGTCACAGAAAGCAGCTGTTTCAATCAAACATTTCGCATGCAACAATAAAGAAGCGAACCGCTATGATATTGATGCAAGAATATCAGAAAGAGCTCTTCGTGAAATTTACCTTAAAGGTTTTGAAATCACTGTTAAAGAGGCTGACCCGTGGACTGTTATGTCATCATATAACAGAATCAACGGTCTGCACACCTCAGAAAGCTATGAACTTCTCACATGTATTTTGCGAGATGAATGGGGCTTCAAAGGCATGGTTGTTACTGACTGGGGTGTTAAAAACAATCCGGTTCTTGAAGTCAAGGCAGGCAACGACATGAAAATGCACTGCGGATATCCCGACGACCTTAAAGCAGCTTATGACAAAGGTGAATTAACAAGAGCTGACCTTGAACTTTGCACGAAGAGAATACTTGAAATGTTCTTCAAGCTTGTATAAGGATTAATATTATGAGCACTAAAACCGACATCTTTATAAAGGACAGAGCTGACCCGTATATCATGAAGGGAAGCGACGGATTTTATTATTTTTCCGCATCCTATCCCATGTACGGAAAAGATGACCCTGAAGGATATGACAGAATCATTCTTCGCCGTGCAAAAACAATTCACGCTCTTGCATCGGCAGATGAAATTGTTATTTGGGATGAAAAGAACTCTGAAACATCATTCAGATATATATGGGCACCTGAAATTCATGAAATAAACGGTAAATGGTATGTCCTTTTCGCAGCAAGCTCAAGTGAAAACAATGTATGGGATATTGACTGTCACATTATTATGTGCGAAGGAAATAATCCATATAATGACAAATGGAAAGACATCGGAAAATTCATTGCGTGCGAGGGTGATAACTTTTCATTCAGAGGTTTTTCACTCGATATGACACATTTCGAATGTAACAGGAAACATTATGTTGCCTGGGCACAGAACGGCGGGAATTCAAATGTTTATCTCGCAACAATTAACCCCGACAAGCCTTGGGAAACAACTTGCCCTGCCGTACTTCTTACAAAACCCGAATTTGACTGGGAAAGAATTAACATTCCCGTAAACGAAGGTCCTGCCGCAATGATTCACGACGGAAAGATTTTTCTTGCTTTCTCTGCATCCGCAACGGGACCCGAATACTGTCTCGGTCTTATGTACGCAGATGTTAATGAAGATTTAACAGACATTGATAATTGGACAAAACTCGACAAACCGCTTCTGACATCCGATGACCTTGACGGCGAATACGGTCCCGGTCATAATTCTTTTGTCAAAGATGAAAACGGTGATTGGATTTTTGTTTATCATTCAAGAGATGAGGTTTGTTACAGCGGCAAATGCGGATACTCTGATAATGACCCGCTTTACGATCCTTGCAGAAGTGCAAGAATAAGAAAAGTCAAATGGGATAAAAACGGTTTCCCCATTCTAAATTCATAAAAATAACCCCGACATCTGTCGGGGTATTTTTGTTTTATTTTACCATATCTGCAAGCTTGTTACGGATTGCCTGCTGTCTTATTTCAGCCTGAGACTTGTCTTCGCCCTTTATTGAGAAATAGAACTTAAGCTTTGGTTCTGTTCCCGAAGGTCTTGCCGCAGCCCACGAACCGTCCTTGAAATCAAAACGAAGAACATTTTCCTTGGGCAAATCGTCAATTCCTTTCGAATAATCAAGAAGGATGTCAAGGTCATCAAAGAGTTCATTTCCGTTTTCTCTCATTGCTGTCATTGCAGACTGAATCTTTTCAGCGCCTTCTTTTCCTTTGAGAACAAAGGTTTCAAGACAATCAAAATAATAACCGTATTCAGCATAAATGCGGTCAAGTGCATCTACAAGGGTCATGCCCTTATTTTTATAGTATGAAGCCATTTCGGCAATAAGCATTGCAGATGAAACTGCATCCTTATCTCTTGCATGTGTGCCTGCAAGATAGCCGTAGCTTTCTTCATAGCCAAAGAGGAATGAATACTCACCGCTTTCCTCCCAAAGGCAGATTTTTTCACCGATATACTTAAATCCTGTTAGTGTCTGAACAGATTTTGCTCCGTGCTTTTCAGCAATTGCCGCACCGAGACCGCTTGTTACGATTGTTTTAACAACAGCTGCGTTTGAAGGCATTGAAGCCTGCTTGAATTTAAGAACAAAGTCAACAAGAAGTGCACCTGTCTGGTTACCTGTAAGAAGAGTATATTCTCCGTTATGAAGAACACCAACACCGATTCTGTCGCAGTCGGGGTCTGTGCCGATAACAATATCGGCGCCTTCCGATTCAGCCTGCTTGAGTGCAAGTGTGAGAGCATCCTTTTCTTCGGGATTAGGTGAACGGACTGTTGAGAAATTGCCGTCAGGAAGCTCCTGCTCTTTTACAATTGAAACATTTTTTCCTTCAAGAATACGGCGAACGGGAATATTGCCCGTTCCATGAAGAGCAGTGTAAACAATCTTAAGGTCGGAATCTACATTATAAAGACTCTGCTTCTTAACTTCAGAAAGGAAAGCATTGAGAGTTTCGTCGCCGATCATAATTAGATTTCCGTCTTTTTCAGCTTCTTCAAGAGAAACAGCAGAAATATCCTTAAGTTCTGTTACCGCATTGACAAATCCGATAACTTTATCGGCATATTCAGGAACAAGCTGACAACCTTTTGCATCATAAACTTTATATCCGTTATATTCCTTGGGATTGTGGCTTGCGGTGATAACAATACCAGCTGTGCAGTTATGATATCTGACGGCAAACGAAAGAACAGGAGTGGGCATGAGTGTATCAAAAAGATAAACCTTAATTCCTGCCGCACAAAGAACACCGGCTGCAGTTTTGGCAAAATCGGAAGAATTGTTTCTTGAGTCAAAAGCAATGGCAACAGACTTTTCGCCGTCAAACTCAGCATTAAGATAATCAGCAAGACCTTTTGTAGCCTTTGAAACAGTATATTTATTCATTCTGTTGGCACCCGCACCCATAACGCCGCGGAGACCGCCCGTACCGAATTCGAGTTCTTTGTAAAATCTGTCTTCAAGCTCGGCTTTATCGGTTATGCTTTCGAGTTCCTTTTTTGTTTCCTCGTCAAAAGTAAGCCAATACTCATAATTGTTCATTTCAAACACATCCTTTGGTTTCAAAATAATGAGCAACTATTTTTACATAGTTTTCTGTTTTTGATTATAACACCATAAATTAACAGTATCAATATAATTTTGAAAAATATTTAAAATTTACTTTCAATGATTAAATATATATGTTAAAATATCATATAAACATAATTTGAGGTGTAAATATGTTTGTAGTAACAAGCAATCAGATGTATCAGGCTGAATGTAATGCAGTAAAAAGAGGAATATCTTTTCCGCAGCTTATGGAAAATGCAGGTCAGTCATGTGCAAAAATTATAAAAAATCATTTCTGCATCAGCAAAGAAAATCCGAGAAAAGTTCTTGTCATCTGCGGCAAAGGCAAAAATGGCGGGGACGGATTTGTTATTGCCAGAAAAATGTGGGAATACGGCTGCAATGTAACCGTTATGCTTGCCTGCGGCGAACCAAAAGCGCAGGATGCAATTGATATGTATTCTCTTGTTGAAACAGCAGGAATTGATATTATCAGATATGATAACAATTTAACACTTCTTAAATCATACATCGAAAATGCTGAAATTATAGTTGAAGCAATTTTCGGAACCGGTTTTTCCGGTTCACTCAACCATTCGCTCAGTGCACTTGCTCAGACTGTTAACGCCGCAAAAGGAACAGTTGTATCAATTGATGTTCCGGCAGGGGCAGACTGTGACAGTTCAAGCATTCAGGGCACAGTTTTCAAAGCAGATATTACAATTGCAATTTCTGCATACAAACCGATACATATTATGAAGCCTTGCTGTAAATATTGCGGAAGAACGGTTGTTGCAGATATCGGAATAATAAAGGATGATTTCAGGAAAATTGACAGTGTTACCTGCTTCACTCTCAATGCACAGGATATAAAAAATATGCTTCCTAAAAGAAAGGCAGTTTCAAACAAAGGCACTTACGGTCATGCACTATGCGTTTGCGGAAGCATGAGAATGACGGGTGCAGCTTATCTTTCTGTCAGCGGTGCATTGAGATGCGGCACAGGGCTTGTAACAGCTGCATTTCCTCAAAGTGCATACCCTGCAATCGCACCAAAGCTTACAGAGCCCCTTCTCCTTCCGCTTGAATCAAATTTTGAAGGGACCTTTTCTTTTTCTGCAAAAGCAGGAATAACTGATGCTGTAAAAAGAGCAAGTGCCGTGCTTATCGGATGCGGTATCGGTTTCAACAAAGACACAACCCATCTTGTTCATTCACTTGTAAAAGAAATAAATAAACCTATGATAATCGATGCAGACGGAATAAATGCGCTGAGCACAAATATAGATATATTGAAGAATGTTCAGGCACCCGTTATTTTGACTCCCCATCCCGGTGAAATGAGCCGAATTTGTTCAAAAAGCATCGGCGAAATAATTGAAAACCCGATTGTTACTGCATATGAATTTGCAAGGAAATATAAAGTAACTGTAGTTCTTAAAGGTTCAAATACTGTTGTATGCAGTCACGACAGAAACGATATATATGTTAATGCCACGGGGAATTCGGGACTTGCAAAAGGCGGAAGCGGAGATTTGCTTGCAGGCATGACCTTATCATTTCTCGCGCAGGGCTTGTCACCTTTTGATGCTTCTGTGTGTGCGGTTTATCTCCACGGATTGTGTGCAGACATCGTTGCTGAAAAGACATCAGAAAGGGGCATGCTTCCCACAGATGTTTTAAATCACCTGCCTGAACTTTTTTCAAAATTTGAATAGCAGGTGATAATTTGAAAAAGCTTTGTCTCGTATCGGTCGTGTTGGTTTTCCTACTGATTTCCGGATGCAATAACCCCCAAAAACCACTAAAAAAGTCAATTTCCCCCCCGGATCAGTATTCGGTAAATCTCGATGTTACGTTCAGAAACATTAATATGACCGCACTGATGACAAAACATTCACCCGAAAAATTTGAAATTAAGATGTTATCCCCCGAAATTCTGACACCGCTTTCACTTATATATGAAAACGGCATCTGCACGGTTACATACGACGGACTGACTTTTGAATCCGATTTCAACCGCTTTCCTCAATCGGAATTTGCCGCTTTGCTTACCCGTGCACTCAACGATGTCGATTCGGGCATATCTGTTTCTGAATCAACAGAAAATGGAGACATAATATTTAAAGGAATAACTGATTACGGCGAATTTGCATTGACTCAGGATTCAGAAACGGGACTCTGGAAAGAATTTACCGTTAACGGCGCATCACTTCACGTTATTTTTTCAGCTTATAAAACTAACTAAAAGTTTCAATTAAAGCAACACGACAAATTCCAATTTATCAAACTAAATAATAATGTACTCATATTTAACAGGAAATAAAAAATTATTTTTTCTCTAAAAACCTATTGTAATTTTGCAAAGATGGGTATATAATAACTAACGAAATAAATACAGGGGAGCTTGTGATTGCAGGCTGAGAGGAAGTAATCAAACTTCGACCCTATAACCTGATGCGGATAATGCCGCCGTAGGAAGTCATACGCAAGGATTTTTTACAGGAGGCATCTGAAGGGTTGTCTCCTGTTTTTGTTTTGCATTTTAAATTCCGGGGAGCCGTTCTAAACGGCTGAGAGGCAGGTAAACCTGCGACCCGCAAACCTGATCCGGATAATGCCGGCGTAGGAAGCATAACTGAAGTAAATTGTGAATCTGCAGTAAACAACCATACTTCAAGATGCCTTCGCCTTATTTTCCGGCGGAGGCAATTTTTATTTTTGGAGGTAAATTTATGAAAGCAAGTATCGCAATCCAGGTTCTTCCCACAGCAAAAGACCGAGATGACCTTATCCGTATTGTGGATGAGGTTATCGCATTTATCAAAAGCAACGGTTTGAACTGTCATGTAGGTCCGTTTGAAACCACAATTGAAGGTGACAGTTACGACCAACTGATGGACATAGTCAAGGAATGTCAGCACGTTGCAATAAAAGCAGGTGCAGAAAATGTTTCAGCTTATGTCAAGGTCGTTTACAGACCCGAAGGCGAAATACTGACCATTGACAAAAAGATTAAAAAACATGCTGAAGCGTAATATACCGTCAATAACCGCCGTTGCTGCATTGATGATTATATGGCAGTCAGTCTGTTCAACGGGACTTATACCGTCTTATATGCTGCCATCACCTATAGAGGTAATGCAGGCTTTTATGAGCGAATTCCCTTTGCTTCTTGAAAATTCAGTTATAACTCTGCAAGAGGCATTTATCGGTTTGTTTCTTGGAGTAGGCGTAGGATTTTGTGCAGCTGTGTTAATGGATACATTTGATATTTTATACAAAGCATTTTATCCGTTACTCATTATCACGCAAACAATTCCTTCCGTTGCCATTGCACCGCTCCTTGTGCTTTGGTTCGGTTATGAAATGACTCCGAAGATTGTTCTGATAGTTATTTCAACATTCTTCCCTGTAACTGTCGGACTTCTTGACGGATTCAGAAGTGCTGATAAAGATGCAATCGGATTACTGCGTTCTATGGGTGCTGATCGCTTGCGGATTTTCTGTTATATCAAATTCCCTTCGGCATTGCCTCAGCTGTTTTCGGGTCTGAGGATAGCTGCAGCATACAGCGTTGTCGGTGCAGTTATCAGTGAATGGCTCGGAGGCTTCGGCGGTCTTGGTGTTTATATGACACGAGTGAAAAAAGCCTTCGCTTTTGACAAAATGTTTGCCGTTATTTTTCTTATATCGGCGATTTCTCTTGCACTAATGGCATTGGTCGGATTTGCAGAGAAAAAATGTATGCCTTATCGTAATACAGATAAAAGAGGAGAAAAAGTATGAAAAAATTAATTGCATTAATATTGTCCGTTGCAATTATTTTCGTTTTGTCAGCTTGCAACAAAACGGAAAACAACAAGATAACAATCGTTCTTGACTGGACACCGAACACCAATCACACAGGAATATTTGTTGCTCAGGCTAACGGTTATTTTGAAGAAGCAGGTCTTAATGTTGAAGTCGTTCAGCCGCCCGAAGGTGGTGCAGAAACCTTGGTAGCTTCGGGCAAAGCACAGTTCGGCGTTTCATTCCAGGATACTCTCGCCCCTGCTTTTGTGGGAGATTCATCCATTCCCGTTACTGCGGTTGCTGCAGTTATTCAGCATAACACATCGGGCATTATTTCACGCAAGGGCGAAGGAATGGACACTCCCAAGGGTCTCGAGGGCAAGAAATATGCCACATGGGACTTGAACGTTGAAAAAGAAACAATCCGTGATGTAATGAAGGCCGATGACGGTAACTTCGACCTCGTTGAGTTGATTCCCTCAACAGTAACAGATGAAGTGTCTGCGTTGAAAAGCGGCTCTGTTGATGCAATATGGATTTTCTATGCTTGGGCCGGTATAGCTTGTCAGGTAGCAGATCTTGATACAGATTATTTTGAATTTGCTGACATAAATCCCGTGTTCGATTATTACACTCCTGTTATTATAGGCAACAATACCTGGCTTGAAGAAAATCCCAAAACAGCTAAAGCATTTATTGATGCACTTTCAAAAGGATACACATATGCAACAAAGAATCCCAAAGAAGCCGCAGATATTCTTATGGAGGCCGCACCCGAACTCAAATCAAACAGTGAACTTGTATATACAAGTCAAGAATATCTTGCTTCTGAATACATATCCGATGCCTCAAGATGGGGTGAATTTGATCCTGGGCGTTGGGCTGCTTTCTATAATTGGTTGAACGAAAAGAATCTTCTTGAAGAACAAATCAATCCCGATTTCGGCTATACAAATGAATATCTTCCCGAATAATATGGAAAAATTAGAAGTAAAAAATGTCAGCAAAAGTTTTGACGGTAATCCCGTATTGAACGACATATCCATTGAACTGAACCGTGGTGAATTGGTATGTTTGCTCGGTGTCAGCGGTGGAGGAAAAACAACGTTGTTCAATATTATTTCAGGACTTCTGTCACCCGATAAAGGACAAGTCTTGCTTGACGGAAAGGACATCACTAATCAACCGGGGCATATAAGTTATATGTTGCAAAAAGATTTACTGCTGCCTTACAGAACCATTGAAGATAACGCTGCATTGCCTCTTTTGTTAAAAGGTATGAAAAAAAAAGAAGCACGCTTGCAGGTGTCACCATTATTTTCACAATTCGGATTGGAAGGAACGCAAAAGAAATATCCTTCTAAGCTTTCGGGCGGTATGCGACAACGTGCGGCACTCCTGCGGACATATATGTTCTCAAAAGATGTTGCTCTCCTTGATGAACCTTTCTCTGCGTTGGATACTCTGACAAAGAGTTCAATGCACACATGGTATCTGAAAGTTATGGAGCAAATCCAACTGTCAACGCTTTTCATAACCCACGATATTGATGAAGCAATTCTTATTTCAGACAGAATCTATCTGTTATCAGGTACACCCGGAGAAATAACAGGAGAAATTATTATCAAAGAACCCAAACCACGGCGTGATGATTTCAACCTGACAGCAGAGTTTCTGGAATATAAGCGAAGTATACTCTCATTGCTTTAAACAATGCAAAACAACTCTGTAAAAAAATTTGATAACATCATATAATCATCGTAAAAAGCCGACGGGGTTTTAATCCGTCGGCTTTGGTGTTATTAGGTTGTTACTTTGTTAAGTTCAGCAACCGAAAACTTTTGAGAAGAGCCAGAGAATACCGTTGTATTTCCAAGTGAGGCAATCCCAAATGAGGTAGAAGAAACGGAGTGAGAAATATTCTTTGGGAGTATTAATGATTTCGATGAGCTTTTCTGCCTGAGCCTTGTACTCATTGAGCTTCGCTTTTTCTGCTTCGCCCATATTCTCATCTGCAAGGAGTTCATCAATCTTTGCTTTGAGAGCTTCAATATCATCTTCCCAGAACTTTGTTACTCTTTCTTCGTCAAACAATTCAAGTTCGACACCGATGTCTGCAGCATCCTTTTCTGCTGCTGCGATTTCTTCAAGGAGAGCTTCAAAGCCTGCCTTGATTTCATCATGTATTCAATTGCACCTGCAACTGTCTGTGTATCGAAGTCATTCATATTGAAGCTGTCGGAGATTACGCCAAGCGGCATTTCTTTTGTTGCATCGTTGGTTGAAAGCTGGCAGACAAACGCATCGGCTTTGATGTTCTTATCAATCTTTTTCATTCGTGAAACGTATGAATTGCTTTTGATGTCAACAAGAGTTGTGCCCGAAACGGCTTCTTTGACAGCGGTGATGCCGTCGGTCTTTTCAAGAAAATCCGCAAAGCTGACACCGAGCGAACCGTAACCGAAAGTTACCGAACTGCCGAGGAAGATAACTGTCTTTCCGTTTATCGGACTGTCGGAAACAGTTACAGTATCCTTCAAAGAATATTCACCGTAGTTTCCTTCATTAAAAACTCCGAGCATATTGCCTACATAACCTCCTGCAGCGATTACAAGTATCAGAAAAATCGAAAGAACAATTTTAAGCTTTTTCATTTAATCACGCTTTCAGTTTTGTTAATGAAATTATATATCATTATCACGGTCAATTCAAGTGTTGCAAAAACAATCACAGAGAATTATAATGAGATTGATAAATTAGAATTTATCAATCAAAAGTGTAGTTATAAAGTGAGATTTTAATTATGAAAGAGCCAAAATACTTTTTGAGCAAAGCTCAGAATAATTACCCTGAACTTATTTATACAGTTATTACTCCCCATATAACTGAATTCACCGCCACAAGCGGTGACAGCATACTTCTTGACCTTGGCGAACACGCTGTGGGATATTTTTCTTTTGCTTTTGATAAGGTTGATATCTTTGTTGACGCTCCCGTTCGGTTAGTCATTAAGTTTGGTGAAGATATGAGAGAAATCAATGATGATTTTTCTCAATATAAGGGTACGCTTTCAAAAACGTGGTTACAGGAAGAAATAATCAATCTCGATTTTCCTCAAAAAACAACCTTACCCCGAAGGTACGCTTGCAGATACATAAAAATAACGGTAGAAAAAGCCAACAGACCCGTAAGACTGTCTGATTTTTCATTCCGTGCTTCAACAAGTGCCGATGCCTCCGTTCTGAAACCTGCAAACACAAAGGATGCTTTGCTGAATAAAATTGACCTTGTTGCAACCAACACTCTCAAAGAATGTATGCAAACCTTCTTTGAGGACGGACCCAAGCGTGACCGCCGTCTCTGGATTGGCGACTTAAGACTTGAAGCTCTCACAAATTATTACACATTTAACAACCTTGAAATCGTAAAAAGATGCTTATATCTTTTTGCTGCAGGTGAATGCAACAATCTCGGTTTTCTGCCGTCATTTGTTTACGAAACACCTTATTATCATTCGGGGGCGACGCATATTGAGGATTATGCACTTTTGTATGTCGTAAGTGTATGCGATTATTATGAGCATACCGGTGATATAAGTGTTATAAATGACCTTCTTCAAATCTGCAAATCGCAGCTTGAAAGCTTCAGAGAAACGCTCGATGAAAATCTGATTGTCACAAGACAGGACGGTTGGTTTGCTTTTATCGACTGGTGTCCGGGTCTGGAAATTCTGACATCGCTGCAGGGTGTTTATCTCTACACGCTTGAACGTTTTTCAAAATTACTTAAAGCAATCGGTGATGAAGAACACGAAAAATACTCATCTCATCTTTACGAAGTCCGTTGTGCTTGCAAAACATATCTTTACAATGAAAATAAAAACGCATTTATTAACGGTTTTGACAACAATCAATTCAGCGTCCATTCTCAGGTATGGATGATATTGGGCGGCGTAATAAGCGGAGCGGAAGCAAAAGAACTTTTGCTTTCCTGTCTTGATAATAAAAAAGCCAAACAACCCGTCACTCCATATATGCGCCATTATGTAACAGAGGCTATGTTAAAGCTGGATATGAAAGATGAAGCTGTTCAATATCTTAAGAAGTTTTGGGGAGGAATGCTTGACCACGGTACAGACACGTTTTGGGAGCCATATATTCCTGATAATCTTGATTTTTCACCGTATGAGGACAGAATGATAAACAGCCTCTGCCATGCGTGGAGCTGCACACCATCATATTTTATCCGAAAATACGGGATGTA
>JAZSDF010000053.1:0-7944 GCA_045531035.1 Acutalibacteraceae bacterium
GTATGAAAATGCAGACTGCAGCTTTTAACAGTGACAAATAAATCATAATAAAAAAACACGGATGATAAAAATCATCCGTGTTTTTTGGTGCCGGTGACCGGGGTCGAACCGGTACGGTATCGCTACCACCAGATTTTGAGTCTGGCACGTCTGCCAATTCCATCACACCGGCAAATCAGCTTTTTTATTATAGCGTAACGCAGCACAAAAATCAAGTGTTTTAAAACAATTAATTTTCAGACATTCGGCATTAATTCACCATTGAGAAATAATCAGAAATAAGATAAAATTAAAATATCTTAAACAGGAGGTAATTGAAAATGCTTGCTATTTTAGCTGTTCTCAGCGATATACCTGCATATATTGCAACACTTATATCCGAACTGACAGGTAACGATATGTCCGCAATGGTTGATTTTTTCAATTTTGGTATAAGAGATATGATTGATGCACTCGAACAGTTTTTAATCAAATAACATTAAAGGCACTCCGTTTTGGAGTGCCCTTTTTTTGTTTATCTGCCTGAGTTAGCGGTTGTCTTAAGTGTAACGTCGTGATATCCGCCTTCAACTATTGATGTTGCGGAAACAACGGTGAGCTTTGCATTCTGTTGGAGGTCGGGAATGGTAAGAACGCCGCAATTGCACATTGTTGACTTAACCTTATAGAGGCTCTTGGCAACGTTGTCGCTGAGCGAGCCGGCATAGGTAACATATGAGTCAACGCCTTCTTCAAAGCTTAGCTTTGCTTTGCCGCCAAGGTCATATCTCTGCCAGTTTCTTGCTCTGTTGGAGCCTTCACCCCAATATTCCTTAACATAAACACCGTTAACAAGAAGCTTGTTTGTGGGGCTTTCGTCAAATCTTGCAAAGTATCTGCCGAGCATGAGGAAGTCAGCACCCATTGCAAGAGCGAGAGTCATATGATAGTCATGAACGATGCCGCCATCTGAACAAATAGGAACATAAATACCTGTTTCCTTATAATATTCATCTCTTGCGGCTGCAACTTCAATAAGAGCTGTTGCCTGACCTCTGCCGATACCCTTTGTTTCTCTTGTGATACAGATTGAACCCCCGCCGATGCCGACCTTAACAAAGTCTGCGCCTGCCTTTGCAAGGAAGAGAAAGCCTTCACGGTCAACAACGTTACCTGCACCGATTTTAACCTTATCGCCGTACTTTTCGCGAACGAAAGCAAGAGTCTGCTCCTGCCATACAGTATAACCTTCAGATGAGTCAATGCAAAGAACATCTGCACCTGCTTCAACAAGTGCGGGAATTCTCTTTTCATAGTCAAGCGTATTTACGCCTGCGCCTACGATATAGCTCTTGTTTGCATCAAGAAGTTCCTGAGGATTTTCCTTGTGCTGTGAATAGTCCTTGCGAAATACGAAATAAAGAAGCTTTCCATCCTTATCGATAATGGGAAGAGAATTGAGCTTGTTTTCCCAGATAATATCGTTTGCTTCCTTAAGAGTTGTTGATTCGGGAGCTGTTACAAGTTTATCAAAAGGAGTCATAAAATCGGCAACAAGAGTATCAGCACTCATTCTGCTTACTCTGTAGTCTCTGCCTGTAACAACACCGAGAAGCTTGCCGTTTGAGGTTCCGTCTTCGGTAACAGCCATTGTGCTGTGGCCTGTCTGTTCATAGAGTTCAAGAACCTCTGCAAGAGTTGAATCGGGCTTAAGGTTTGAATCGCTTACAACGAAGCCTGCCTTATAGCCTTTAACTTTAGCAACCATTGCCGCTTCATCTTCAATGCTCTGTGAACCGTAGATAAATGAAACGCCGCCTTCTTTGGCAAGCGCGATTGCCATTGTATCATTGGAAACAGACTGCATGATAGCAGACACAAGAGGGATGTTAAGACTGATAGGACATTCTTCTTCGCCCTTTCTGTACTTAACAAGAGGGGTTTTAAGATTTACGTTTGCGGGGATACATTCCCTTGATGTGTAGCCCGGAATAAGAAGATATTCACTGAATGTTCTTGAGGGCTCCTGACAATAAATTGCCATCGTTATCACTCCTTATATTTAATGTCAAATTATAATCAATTTATAAATTACATTATTTTATAACACAATTATTAAAATGTCAATATTTTATCGACAAAATTCAGTAATATAATTACCGATACTCTTTTCGATTATTTCAACTGCCTTCTCTCGGTTCTGAACCTCGTCAACAACCGTTTCTTTATCTTCAAGATTTTTATACACCTGGAAGAAATGCTTCATTTCATCAAAAACATGCTTCGGAAGTTCGGAAATATCCTTGTATCCGTTATAATTGGGGTCATTGAAAGGGATTGAAATTATCTTTTCATCAAGCTTTCCGCCATCCTTCATTGTGATAACACCTATAGGATAACAACGCACAAGCGTCATCGGGTCAATTTTTTCACTGCAGATTACAACAACATCAAGCGGGTCAAGGTCATCGCCGTAAGTTCTGGGGATAAAACCGTAGTTTGCGGGATAATGTGTTGAAGTATAAAGAATACGGTCAAGCATCAGAACGCCCGTTTCCTTATCAAGCTCGTATTTCTTTTTGCTTCCCTTTGTTATTTCGATAACCGCCATGAAATCATTAGGAGTTATTCTTTTAGGATTAATATCGTGCCATATATTGCCCATTGTTTCACCTTCTGTATTAAAATTTTCTTCCCGCACCGCTGTGTCTTATTCCGCCTGATGAACGGTGAACGGAAACTCCTCCTCCGCCGCCGGGACGGTGGTTATTATTGTTTCTCGGAATTTTGGTCGTAATAACATTTTTGCTGATAACATTGTCATTTGAAGCTGTAACCTCAAGGAAAACATCATCAGAATTGTATTCATCACCGATGCCTGTATTCTTATAGCTGTTTTTAACCGCAAAAACTGTTATACCTCCTGCAACAAGACCGATAATAATATAAAACAAAATGTGTGATATATCAAATTTATTATTTACGGTAACATCGTTATCATAATAATAGAAATCATCTTCGTAATATTCGCCGACAATATCCCAATCTCCCGTTTCAACAAATTCATCGGGACTATAGTCATCCGATGCAAAATTTCCTGCCTCATCAATCATCGAAGCAATGCATTTGAAATATTCACCGTTGACAATGCAGTCGTAACCTTTGTCAACTATGGAATTAAGCTCATAATCGGAATATTCATCGATGCAAATACCTGCGCACGACACATAAATTTCACGGTTATCCATATCGATTAGGAAGCATATTCCGTCCTCGGACCAGCCGCTGTTAAATATAAGATTATCATAATAATCATCGGCATATTCCATAGCGGATTTACCCATCGCATCTTCGGTTGTTACAACAGCAACGGAAAAATCATTTGCGGTTGCGAGCTCATATGCCGCTGAATTGATATTATCAAATTCCTCAACGGTAAAAAGGTTTGCAGCGTCATCGATCATGACATTAAAGCTTGCAAATGCGGAAACCGAAAAAATGAAAACAAAAACAATACTGAAAACTGTTGCGATAAGTTTTTTCATCAGAAAATCACCTCCGCAAGAGTAAGAAGAACGGCACTTGCAGCAGATACCGCCGCAAACAAACCGCCAAGCTTCTTTTTACAAACAGGAAGTTCACCGTATAATGAACCTGTCTGACCGTTGAGTGCGTATATGTAATTCTTTCCTCCGTACTTATAGTTCATAACCCACACGGGAAGAAGATTATATCTCCACTTAAGATCTCCGACATTTATCTGTGAATCCTTTACGGTTACACCTGTGCTGATTATTGAGTTTTTAAGCTTTTCAGCAGAATAGCCTTTTATCTTTTCTTCAACCTGCTGATATATTTCACTCTTTTCAACATCTCTTTTTTCAGCAAAGTAGCCTGAAAGATAAGACATCGAGAAAGGCACAAAATCTTCACCGTTAAACGGACAGACATACTTCATCAGGTCTCTGTCCTTGCTTTTGAGTGCCGCCTCGGGCATATCGGCAATTTTAAGATTTCCTTGTCTGAAGTGACCCATAACGGTTGTTTCGGTATATTTGATATCGCCGACAATCCAGCTCTTTATCTGACGGGAGGTTGCATTAATTGAGCCGTTGGCATCACAGTCGATATACCAATAGGGAAAATAAACCCCTTTTATTTCTTCAAGGCGGGAATCGGAAAGAAAATTCTTCGGAAGAAACTTTTTCTTTCCGCAGAAAGCTTTGAACTTTTCAATAGCGTTCTTTTTATCGATTTTGAAAGGAATGATAAAGTCAGGCTTCAACTCACCGCTCAATCTGCCCGAAAGAACAACGGGGTTGGAGCAATAGTAACAGGTTGTTGCTGCAGTTGTTTCATCCGTAACAATCTGCGCACCGCAACTCGGACATAAATAGAGAAGTGCATTTTCAAGCTCTTCGGTTTTTTCTTCTGTTTCGGGAGAAGTAATTTCAAGTGCTTCGTCTTTTTTGAAGAAATCCTCTTCTTTGAAAACCGAATCACAGTATTCGCATTTGAAATCCTGCTTTTGGGCATCGAATTTCAAGCCGGCACCGCATGCGGGACATTTATACTGAACAGCATCCAATCATATCACTCCCTTTTTAAAATATAGCATCCGAATTATTTTTCGTATTTTGAAAATCTGAATTCAACACCGTTATGTTCATGTGCTTCACCGTTATCGGTAAGCATCCAGCCTTCGGCTTCATCAAGATTCGGGAAAAATCTGTCAGCTTCCTTTGCGGTTTCAACCTTGGTTACATAAGCTGTATCGCAATAAGGAAGAAGCTGCTCATATACCTTTGAACCGCCGATTACATAAACGGTGTTGGTGTCGTATCTCTCAAGCTGTTCAAAAAGCTCATCCAGAGAATGACAAACAATAACATTCTCTGCGGTCCATTCAGGGTCGGTTGTCAAAACAATATTCACTCTGTTGGGAAGAGCTTTCTGACCCGGGAAAGTAAGAAAAGTGGTTTTTCCCATAACAACAACATTCCCCGTTGTTTTATCCTTGAAGAATTTCATGTCTGCAGGAATATGGTTTAGAAGCTTATCGCCGATACCTATTCCCCAGTTTTTATCAACATTAACTATTGTTTTCATAATTACCCTCTATACACTCTTGATTATATCGCAACGGGAATTTTCTCGCTGAAATCATGGAATTTATAATTTTCAAATGAAAAGCTGTCCTTGGTGAAGCTGTAAAAATCAGTTATGCTCTTATCCATAACAAAATCAGGTGCATCATAGGGCTCACGGCTGATAAGCTCCTCAATAATCGGAATATGTCTGTCATAAATATGTGCATCGGCTATAACGTGAACAAATTCACCAACCTCAAGTCCGCTGACCTGTGCAAACATATGAACAAGAGCCGCATACTGCGCAACGTTCCATGCGTTTGCCGCAAGCATATCCTGTGAACGCTGATTGAGTATTGCATTGAGCTTGTTGCCCGAAGTGTTGAAAGTCATTGAATAAGCACAGGGATATAGTGCCATTTCGTTCAAATCCTGATGAACATAGATATTGGTAAGTATTCTTCTGCTTTGGGGATTATGTTTGAGGTCATAAAGAACTCTGTCAACCTGGTCCATATCACCTTCTTTATAGTGATGCTTAACGCCAAGCTGATATCCGTATGCCTTACCGATTGAACCGTTTTCATCTGCCCATGAATCCCATACATGACTGCCCAAGTCGGCAATATTGTTTGATTTTTTCTGCCATATCCAAAGGATTTCATCGACAGCACTTTTGATAAAGGTCTTTCTTATGGTCTGTGCAGGAAACTCCTTGCTCAGGTCATATCTGTTGACAACACCGAATTTTTTCACCGTATGCGCGGGAGTGCCGTCTTCCCAATGAGGACGCACATCAAGTTCGGTATCCCAGAAACCGTTCTGAATAATATCCTTACATGTGTCAATAAATACCTTATCTGCAAAACTCATTTTTAATATCCTCCCAATGATTTGATATAATCCGCTATACCCTGCTCAAAATTGACTCCAAGTCTTGTATCTGTTCCTGATTTATATGTTCTTCCGATTGAGGAACCGGTAAACTCAAGTGCAATTTCAGCACTTTCAAATATTGACTTGCCTCTCATGTACGCACCTGTGAGTGCAGAGGCAAACAAATCACCCGTGCCGTAATATATTCCCGGATATTTTTTTGAAAAGCTATAGAAAATCTCATCCGAACTTCGGCAATAAACCGCACAGCCGAGTTCATCATCATCAAATGCAACACCTGTCAGAACTATCATTTCAGGACCGAGAGATGAAAGGCGTTTAATTATACCCTCAATATACTCCTTACTGTAAGGCGGTTCAACATATTCTTCACCGAGAAGAAAAGCTGCCTCGGTTAAATTCGGGACAATAATATCAGCTTTTCTGCAAAGAAGTATCATTTCTTTTGCGAAGGATTTGTCAAATGTGGTATACATTTTTCCGCAGTCTGCCATTGCAGGGTCTACAATAACAACTGTTTTATCCGTTCTGAACATATCGATAAAATCACAGACTATATCAACCTGCTCAATTGAACCTAAAAATCCGCTGTAAATACCGTCAAAGGTTATTCCGAGACTTTTCCAATGCTTTGCAATGGGGTTAATGTCGGTTGTTAAATCACGGTAAGTATAACCTTCAATATTTCCGGTATGAGTTGAAAGGACGGCGGTCGGCATTGCGGCAGCTTCTATTCCCGCGGCGGAAATAACGGGTATTGCGGCAGTAAGAGAGCACTTGCCTATGCCCGATATATCGTGTATAGCCGCAACACGCTTTTGTTTTTCCAAACACTCACCGCCTCTTCAGATAAAAATATACATATTAATTATACTCTACATAATAATTCTTTTCAACCTAAAAATTTTAGTGTTTATGCAAAAAAACACTTTACTTTATAAATAAAAAATGGTAACATATGATAAATAGATATTATTTTTCAGAAGGAGATATCATTATGAAAAAAATCGGAATGAAAATTGTAAGCATTATTCTTGCATTTTCGCTCATCTTCGGCGGTTCATCAGTAACGAGCTATGCTGCCGCAGATTTCACAAAAACGCTTGAAAACTTCGGTCTTTCAATCGTAGAAACAATCTTCACCACTCTTGTCGGTGCAATCAACTTCATCGTTCCCGACAGTCCGAAGTTTGTTAAGGTTAAAGACAGAGTTATTGAAAACTTCTATGAAGGTACAGAAACTTGGGAAAAAGAAGCAAAGGCTGATGCACAGTGGAAGCTCGGTCATGCAAAGGCTTCACTCATCCCCGATGACCTCAGAGAAGCTGTAGCAAACGGAACAAAATCCGGTTACTACCTCGGCGGTTTTATCGACCCCAACAACGGTATGGTCAATGAAATTGAAGAAATCATCGACGATATGCAGGCAAGAGTTATCGCTGTTGAAGACGGTTCAGGCAGAGGCGTTGCTCTCTTTGCAAACATCGACTGCATCGGTTTCTCAAACGGCGATATCAAGGAAATCCGCAAGCGTGTTGAAGCAATGGATCTCGGTGTTGAATTCAACAGCATCAACGTATCATCAACTCATACACACAGCTGCATTGATACTCAGGGTCTCTGGACAAACCTCTTCCCCAAGCTCTTCAAGAATCTTGCTCTCTCTTACATTCCTTTTGTTGAAAAGGAAAGAGGTGCAAATGCAGAATATATGGAATTCGTTTATGATACAGTCGCAAACGCAATGAAGAAGGCTGTTGAAGCAATGGTTCCCGGCACATTGACATATGCTGTTAAGGAAATCGGCGACGAAGAAAACAGCTACTTCAATAACAAGAACAGAAGCCAGTCAACATCACTCATCGATGAACTTGCACGCTTTGTTTTCACTCCCGATAATGAAAATATTAAACCCACAATGATCGTTAACATCGCTGCACATCCCGACGTTGCAGGTCTTCCCGTTAACGACGAAGAC
>JAZSDF010000084.1:0-11156 GCA_045531035.1 Acutalibacteraceae bacterium
GGAGTCGGACGACCGCGACGGGGACCGGCGTGGGGCGAACCGCCAAAGCGCCGCCGGCGGCGGAGAAAGCGAGGCGGGGAGGTGAAGATATGATGCGTACTCACCACGCAACGGTTGACGAATCGGTTATCACCCGTGTGCTTCGTTTCGGCAAAGCGGATATTGCGGATGAATTTCTTGAAACGATTACGAAATCCGCAAAGAACTATGTTGCCGATATCTTCCGCAATCTTCGTGAACACGGCTACGACCCGAGAATGATGCGGCTGACGGTTGTGGGCGGTGGCGGATGCCTGATTAAAAATTTTGCCGACTGCGACAAAGCACGAATCACCGTTATTGATGACATCCGTGCAACCGCAAAGGGTTATGAACGGCTTGCAACGAGGCAACGAAAAAGAAGTGGCAACAAATGAATATCAAGAAAATATCCGTGCGATTTAACCTTGATAAAGAAGCTGACAGCAAAGTTTATTGTTCCGAGTCTTGCAGAAAAGAGGCTCAGAGAATTATGAATGCGGCGAGAGTCCGTAAACACAGAGAAAAGAAAGAAGGCGAAAGATGACAAAACCGCAATACGGAATATTGAGATTTGCAAAATACAAGGGTCCCGAAATCGGCAGGATTGAAGCACATAACGAGCGCACGAAAGAAAATTATGCAAGCAATCCCGACGTTGATACCGAGAGAAGTAAATACAATTTCCATCTTGTGAAACCGAACGGCAAATACCGTGCGGAAGCCGAAAAGCAGATTGCAGAGGTCGGTTGCAGAACAAGAACGGATAGTGTAAGAGTTGTTGAAACACTTATAACAGCAAGTCCCGAATTTTTCAAGGATAAGAAAAAGGCACAGGTCAGAGAATATTTTGAACACGCATTGAAATTCATTCTGAAACACGTTCCGCAAGAAAGAATTTTATCAGCGGTAATTCACGTTGATGAAAAGACACCGCATATGCATATGTCGTTTGTCCCGATAACGGATGACGGCAGACTGAGTGCAAAAGACATAGTCGGCAACAGAAAAAAGCTGACCTGGTGGCAGGATGAATTCTGGAAACACATGGTGAAGAAATACCCCGATATGGAACGGGGCGAGAGTGCAAGTGAAACGGGCAGAGAACATATTCCTCCGAGGCTTTTCAAACAAGCCGTAAAGCTGAATAAACAAAGAGAAATGCTGATGAGCTTACTGACGGAAATCAATCCGCTGAATGCAAAGAAAAAAGCGGCAGAAATCGAAGCGTTGCTCGATGAATACATCCCCGGTGTTGAGCAGATGAAGACAAAGCTGAAAAAATATGACACAGCGTATAAGACACTAAAGACAGAGAATGCAGAGCTTGAGAAAAAGCTTGATGACAGTAAAGAGAGCACACTCAAAAAACTTGAAATTTCCCGCAAACTTCAAGAGTACGAAGAACTCAAAAAGACAGTTGAAAACATACCGCCCGAAATTCTCGGTGCTTATAAAAATAGAGGCAAAATCTCAACGCAGATTCACGAATAACAACTTCTTGCCAACTTGGCGAGAAGTTAACTTGTGGACATTTTGACCACAAGTTAAAAAACTTACTTCTACGCAAATTGCATAGAAGTTAAAACTACAAACTCAACTTGTGCTCAAGTTGAGTACAAGTAAAAAATAAATCTGTCCAAGTTGGACAGGTTTTCAGAACAAATCAACTTGTGACCAAGTTGGACACAAGTTAAAAATAATTCTGCCCAGGTTGGACAGAATTTCCGAACATAAGCAACTTCCCGACAACTTGTCGGAAAGTAAAAAAATTGTGCCCAAGTTGGACACAATTTCTCAACGCAAAATAATTCAGTCCAAGTTGGTCTGAATTTCCGACTTCTGGTCAACTTGGACAGAAGTTAACCGAAATTAACTTGTTACCAAGTTGGGAACAAGTTCCGAAAACAACTTATGCCCAACTTGGGCAGAAGTTGAAAAATCAACCGCAAGGAACAAATCGACATCCTTGCAAGAAAGGAGTTTTATGAATAATATGGAATCGGAATATGAATCAGCTCTTTATTTCGCCGCACTGAAACTTATCCAGCAGCTTTGTGCCGACGGTTTAATTTCTGAAGAAATGTTCCATGAAATTTTAAATGAAAATGCCGATAAGGTAGATACATCTGAATTCTTGTTCTACCGTTCGGACAGAAAGGAGATAAAAAATGATGTATCCGTTTGATACACCAAAAGAAAAGAGGGTGGTAATCTATGCCCGAGTTTCAACCGAACACGAAGCACAGGTTTATGCCTTGGGCAATCAGCTTGAATGGTATAACGCTTTTCTTGAGCGACATCCCGAATGGATTCTTGTCGATAAGTACATCGACGAAGGTATAACGGGCACTTCGGCTGAAAAAAGACCGGGATTCACGCAAATGATTTCAGATGCCCACGAACACAAATTTGACCTTATTATCACACGTGAGGTTTCCCGATTTGCAAGAAACACCGAAGAAACTCTGCATTTCACCAAAGCTTTGCGACGGGTCGGAGTTGAGGTGTTCTTCATCAATGACGGAATCAAGACTTTTGACGGCGACGGTGAGCTGAGGCTTTCGCTTATGGCGAGTCTTGCTCAGGAAGAAAGCCGTAAAACATCAATCCGAGTTAAAAGCGGACAGCAGGTTTCGATGAACAACGGAGTATTTTACGGCAACGGCAATATTCTCGGTTATGACAGGGTCGGTAAAGACCTTGTTATAAATCCCGAACAAGCGGAAACTGTGAGAATGATTTATGATATGTACCTTGCGGGTGACGGTCTGATGAAAATCAAAGATGAGCTTGAACGCAGAGGCAGACTGACATCAATGGGCAAAACCCGATGGCACTGTACGGTCATATCCCATGTTCTGCAAAACACATTTTACTGCGGAATAATTACATATCACAAAGAGTACGTTGAAAATTATCTTGATCAGAAAAAGACAAAAAACTATGGTGAAATCGAGCTTACGCAGGTTCAGGGAACCCACACGCCGATAGTATCCGTAGATGAATATGAAAGGGTGCAAAAAATTATGGCAAGTAAAAGAGGAGAAATGAAAAATCTGAATTCGGGAAGAAAACCCAAAGGTAAAACACCGCCGAAAACCGTATGGGGTAAACTTCTCGTCTGCGAATGCGGTCACAAATTCAACAGAGTTAAATGGTCGGGTTCGGGAGAGAACACAAAATATGCTTATCAGTGCTATTATGTGATTAACCACGGTAGTTACGAAAGCAGAAAAAAGAGAGGTTTACCGCTTGAAGATGCCTGCCGTTCACCGATGATTCCCGAATGGAAACTCGACCTGATGGCAAAGTTCATTTTTGATAAGTTTTTATCCGACAAACAGAGGGTACTCGCAATTGCAGAATCTGTGTTGAGAAAGCACTATGAACTTTCAAACGAGAAAGCCGATAATTCCGAGCTGATAGCAAGGAAAGAAGCACTGCTGAAAGACCTCAAACAGAGATATGACAACTTTGTTGATATGAGAGCTGAAGGGGCGATTTCAAAAGAAGCGTTTTATGAAAAAACAGAACCACTCCAAAAGCAAATCACAGCTGTCAACAACGAACTCGCCGACCTTGCTCCCGCACGATACGAACCTATCTACGAGGACTACGAAGAAAAGATAACATTTCTGCGATACGCACTCGACAGATATACATACCCCGAAAACGAAGGAGACGTACCCCCGTATGTAATCGAAGCACTCATAAAGAAGATTGTTGTGACTCCCCATGAATTCAAGTGGTATCTGCGTTTCGGCAAAGAAAATGAGCCGATTGACTGCGAAATCAACGGAAAAAGAGCCGAAAATTGCTCTCTTTCGGTTGATTCGGAAGAGATTTCCCCATCCGCATTGGAGCAGTACAGGCAGCAATTAAGGGATGAAGGAATTAAGCTGAACCCCAATAAAATCAAGGGTTTTGCAATTTCTCCTACATCAGTTGTAGCTGTATAACAGCTATTAAACTAGCAATCAGCTCCCCGTATTCGAAAGAATATGGGGAGTTTTTGTGTTGAAAAAATCATATTGAATTAACTTGCAAATTATGCTAAACTTAAAACACGAAATAATTGGTTAGGTGATTTAATGGATAATAAAACTCAAAAACAGAACTACAAAAATTATATTTCAGGATTAAAAGGATTTGCCTGCATAATGGTTATGATCGGACATTATATCGGTTTATATAAATATGCGGAAAATTTCCAAGCAGATAATATAATGCTTAGCATTTTCGATACTTTTCATAGCTCAAAAATAAGTTTTTTACTTGATGAAACGTTTTGGGTAATATTATTTTTCGTTATAAGTGGTTATCTGGTTTCTATGAGAAATGTTGGTTCGTTGGCGAGCTTTTTTAAAAAAAGTGTTATGCGTTTTTTGAGATTAGGAATACCTGTTTTTCTCTCGAGTGCTATTATTTTTGCAATATATAAATTTATCGGTTTCCATACAATTGATACCGATATATTTATGATAAATCCTTTTATACAAAAAGCGTATACAAGTGAATATAATATTTTTCAAGTATTAATGTCTCCGTTTGATGTTTTAATTTTGGGAGATGTTTCATTAAACAGTCCATTTTGGGTGTTGCGTGAAATGTTAATAAGTTCAATAATTATATACTTTTTGCAATTTTTACATTGCAAAATTAAAAATAACAGTTTGTTTCTTAGCATTGTAGGCATTGTATTTTTTATAAGTATGATTTTATCTGATGTTATTTTTGCAGGAATTTTTGGATATATCATAAATTTGATAGAAAATCATAAAATAACATCCGAAAAGATTTTTGTATTTCTTGCAATACTTTTCTCAGTTTCATTATATTTTATTCCAAGAACAAGAATTGCTTGTATATTCTTCGGTTCCCTTGTATTACTTATTCCCAAACTCCCATTTGTATGTTCGATTTTTTCCTCAAAAGTTGCGCAATATATAAATAAAATAAGTTTTGGTGTATATGCCTTTCACTGGCCGGTGTTTTGTTCAATCGGAATGTTGTGTTTGATAAATATTGCTTTGGACAAAGGGTTGATAGTAGCATCCATTATTAGTTCTGTCGTTTCAGTAATACTAACATTTTTAATCTCTGTTTGTTTTTACCACTTTATAGAAAAATGGATTTATATCTTGCTTAAAAAGATTGATCTGAAAATAGGAGGATATATTAAATAAATAAAGTAACAATTTTAGTAAACTCTTGTGATAAATATGAAGATGCATGGGAACCATTTTTTAAAATATTAAAAATCAACTGGCCTGAATGTGAACAATATAGAATCATTCTTAACACAGAAACCAAAGTATATAACTGTGATTTTCTCAATATAGAAACGGTATGTGGAGGAAAAGAAAGAACATGGTCTGAACGATTGAAATTTGCACTTTCACATATTGAAACAGATTTCATACTTTATATGCTTGAAGATTTCTTTTTGCTTGAAAAAGTTAGTCACGACACATTTCTTGAGGCATTAGATGTTATAAAAAAAGGTGATGTCGGATATATCGGATTAAAATACCAAGAAAAAAGAGAATATCGTAATCCTGATGATGAAGACAATACCCAAAGATTTATCAACAAAGATAAAGTTGTATCCGTTAATAGAATTAATAGTATGACTGCTCTTTGGAAAAAGTCTTGGTTGGAAACACTTATCAGAGATCACGAAACTCCCTGGGAATTTGAATTATACGGTTCAGAAAGATCAAGAAGAACACCGGAAAAGGTTCTTATTATAAACAATTCAGATGGTGATTGTCCTTGCGTGTTCAATTATAATGTAGACATTCAGTATGGACATGGACTAACATGTGGCGGCTGGCTTCCAAAAAATATCGAACTTTTTGAGAAATATGGCATAAAAGTAAATTTTGAAAATCTCGGAATTAAATACAAGATTTATTATGATGCTATTGGTATTCCTTATGAAGATGAAAATAATAAAAATAAAGCAACAACAAAAAGTCTGCTTAGAGAATATTTATACAAAATAAAGCATCGAATAAAGGTTCACAAGAAAAACATAGAAAAACAAAAGAGAAAAGAAATGTCATTAAAGTAAGTAGTTTTATTTCTAGCATTAAAAATTAATAGAATAAACTCCTACATTTCTTCGTTGCCACACAGGCAGCTATCAAAGGTTAATAGGACTGACCTGTTTTTACGAGTTGACATCGGCTACGGTGACGCTCTGAAACACAGAAAATCGACGGGTAAATATCTCCGCCCGTATCAATGGGAAGACCTAACCGTCGATGTCTATATCTGATATAACCGACTCCCTCTGTTGGAAACAGCAGAGGGAGTTTTTGTGTTTTAAGGGTTTATTTATTTCAAAAGGTGTGCTATATTTAATATAGAGTGCTACAAAAAAGGAAGTGAAAGAATGTCAGCCTCCATTGTTGAATTAATTAAAGCTTTTATCAGTTTACTTGGAGAAATATGGTGGGCTTTTGCATTGGTAATTGCATTAGCTCTGTTTAGAGGTTTAATATTACCAAAACTCAAAGGCAAAGCAGGCGAAAAAAGAGTCGCTTCCATTTTGGATAAATTGCCAAAAGAAAAATACACCACTATAAACGATTTGATAATAAAAGATGAAAATGGTTTACACCAAATTGACCATTTGATAGTTTCAACATATGGCATATTTATTATTGAAACCAAAAATTACAAGGGAATCATTTACGGAAATGAATTTGAAGATTATTGGACTCAAAACATATACGGTAATCGCAGCAAATTTAAAAACCCGATCCACCAGAACTATGGGCATTTTAAAACGGTTGAAACCCTTTTGAAAGATAAATATGATATTCCAATTTTTCCAATTGTTGCTTTTTCTTCAAACGGCAAATTAAGAGTTAAGGCAACAAAATCTACAGTTTTATATATAAACGAAATAAAACGCCATATAGAATCAATTTCAGTTGAAGAAAAAATTTCTATTGAAGATATGAAAAGCATCTTAAATATACTTGATTCTGCAAAGACAAGCGGAGTACAAGCTAAAAAAGAACAAGTTGCTGAAGCAAAACAAAAAAAGCAAGAAACAGAACAAAAAATAGCGATTGGAATTTGTCCGAGATGTGGTGGAAATCTAGTTGAACGAAACGGAAAATATGGACCGTTCATCGGTTGTAGCAACTTCCCAAAATGCAAATTTATATTAAAGCATTAAATCAATCTAATTAAGCTGCCCTATTGGGGCGGCTTTTTCTTATGTTCGACATCCTCGACAAATCTGTAATTTTTTTATAATAGCACAGTGCTGAATAAACATCAAGCCGTCTGATTAGTAATTCTCCTTTGAAAATCATTTTATATTATATATACCTGACTTCCAACCTGCGCATCGCTGAAATTGATAATGGGTTGAACATTCGTCTGTGATATGGTAAAATAAACAAAAACATGGGGAGGGGTATGAATGGCAGGACTCGGAGCAATGTTTATCGGTTTGCTGACGGGAGGCATAGCCTGGCTTTGTTTCATTACATTTACATGCTTGTTGGCTGCCGTGATTTTTATTGACGCATACAGACATAAGATGAAAGCCGTTCTTTGGTTTGTTATGGCACTTCTGTTTAATTTCTACAGTCTGCCTGTTTACATATATGTCAGGATAAAAATGGCAAACCTCAAATGCGGGTCATGCGGTGAAAAGGTCGGTCAGAAAAAGAATTTCTGTCCCGTGTGCGGCACGGAAGTTCCAAAATTTGATGACGGAGCAGTTGCCAAAAAGGTTATCAAATATGTTCTTATCGCTGTTGCGGCGTTCAGTCTTTTCGGGAGTATTTATGTTGCGGTAGTTAGTATGATAAATCCTTAAAATGAAACGATAACTAAAAAGGAATGGATAGAGTTGTCTGAAACAAACAATAAGTCTTTATCAAAAAAAGATATTTTTATATTTATACTCATGGGATTCACGGCGGTATCGATTACCGTTGCAGGCATTTATTTCCATCAGAGCTTTCTGAGGATACTTCCGCTTTATATTTCGTTGGTGGTCGGTATGCTTCAATCGAGGATAAACCGCCATGCAAGTCTTGTGGGAAGCCTGAACTCTCTGCTTTACGGTGTGGTTTATTTTTATTACGGACTTTACGGTTCGGTGTTTTCGGCGGTTCTGTTTTCATTCCCGATTCAGCTTCTGACCTTTATCCGTTGGAACAAAAACAAGTGGGAACATTCCACGGTTCTCCGCAAGCTGACCGCAAAACAGAGAATATGGCTGACTGTAGGCTGCGTTGCAGCATTGGGTGCAATGTGGATTGTACTTCCTCTTATTGGTTCACAGTATGTTTTTCTCGACAGCCTCACGAACATTATAGGAATAGTGATTTATTTCCTGACGATGTTTGCTTATGTCGAATATACATTCCTAATGATTATCAACGGTATAATAGGTATAGCTTTGTATGTTCAGATGCTTGGCGAGTCGCCAGAAATGACAACGTATCTTATCTTTTCGATTTATTCTTTTATATGTATTTTTATTTCGTTCTTCCAGGCGAAAAAAATTTATAGCAGTCAGCAATCGGAGGTGCAAAATGAAAATTGAGCTTATCGGAAAACCGAAAACAATAATGTCAAACCCCAACAGTCATCACGGATATTTTGCGTGGCCGACCGCAAAGCTACTGCAGGACGGTAAAATTGCTGTCGGTGCATCGGGATTCAGATTTGAACATATTTGTCCGTTCGGCAAAGCTGTTATTTCATACAGTTATGACGGGGGAGAAACCTATACTTTTCCTGCGCCTGTAATAGATACACCGCTTGATGACAGAGATGCGGGAATTTGCTCTTTCGGTGAAAAGGGAGTAATAATTACTTCATTCAACAATTCTGCCGATATGCAAAGACAACACAACAAAGACAATGTTTATATACAAAGCTATATTGATACAATCACAAAAGAAGATGAAGAAAAATATCTCGGTTCTCTTTTTCGTATAAGTAATGACTGCGGAATAACCTTTGGAGAGATTTTTCACTCGCCAGTAACTTCTCCTCACGGACCGATTCAGCTTGAAAACGGAACGGTTTTGTGGGCAGGAACAAGGTTTGACGATATTTTTTCAGGCATTGAAGTGCGCCGCCTTGATACGGAAAACGGTGAAACCGAGCTTATAGGAAAAATAACGGCAGCAGATAAAAACGTTGTTCTCAATGAGCCTCATGTAGTTGAACTGCCCAACGGCAGACTCATCTGCCAAATCAGGGGCGAAAATGCAGAACTTTTCAATGGCGGAGAGGAAGAACTGTTTACCGTTTTTCAGAGTGTTTCCGATGACGGAGGCAAAACCTGGTCCGAACCCGAAATGCTTCTTGATGAAACGGGCGGTGCTCCGCCTCATCTCATTCAACTGAGTTCGGGAGCAATTCTTTCAACCTACGGAAGAAGAAAACAGCCTTACGGAATCATGGCTATGATAAGCTTTGACGGCGGAGAAAGCTGGGAAAAGGATATCCGTATTTACGAAAACACTGCAAGCGATGACATAGGATATCCGTCAACCGTTGAGCTTTCCGACGGAACTCTGATTACCGTTTTTTATGCTACTGACTCCGAAAATAAGCCTTGTAATATTCTTCAGCAGAAATGGAAAATAATTTTATAAAACAAATATGAGCCGTCCATTTGGACGGCTTTTTTGTATATTTGAATTTTTTTGACAAAAACTATCACCAAATATAACTTGAGGTGATTTTATGCCGCTCAGGCAGGGGAGATATACACTTAATCTTACAACAATGCCGGGAATTGCGGGTTATGCCTCCGTGGTTGGAAAAAAAGAGGCTGAGGGACCGTTAAAAGATAAATTTGACCGCATATATGAGGACGGCAGTGCAGGAGAAAAATCATGGGAAAAGGCAGAGAGCATAATCCACGGTGACGCTGTTTCAATGGCGATAAGCAAGGCGGGACTTGTTCCTGCGGATATTGATGTTATTTTTGCGGGAGATTTGCTCAATCAATGCATAGGAACAACCTTCGGGATACGTGAACTCGGGATTCCTTTTGCGGGAATGTACGGTGCATGTTCCACCATGGCACTTTCAATGGCAATGGCATCTCTTTTTGTTGATTCAAGGACGGTGAAAAAAGCCGTAGCTTCAACTTCGTCACATTTTTGTTCCGCCGAAAAACAGTTCCGTATGCCTCTTGAATACGGCGGTCAGAGAACTCCGACCTCGCAATGGACTGCAACGGCATCGGGCTCGGTTGTAATAACCGATACCGAAACGAAAGTCAGAGCTGAAAAGGTAATAATAGGAAGAATACAGGATTACGGCATCAAAGACCCAAACAACATGGGTGCGGCAATGGCACCCGATGATGTTAAGATAACACCATAGGGTGTGTCACGAAGTGAAGAACAAAAGAAATGCCCTATCAAAATTTTATACGGCACACGGTTATCATACAAAAAATAAAAACAGGGAGGTAAATTAAAACTTTATATTAAGGTGTAAATTATTGTATTTTTTCAATCTATATGTTAAAATATAATATAATAGCAGAATTTTAAGTTGAATCGGGTGGCTTTATGAAAAAAGAAAAGAAATTTAAGAAAAAGAGAATACTTGCCTTACTCCTGCTGATTCCTTTTGTGCTGATAATCGGTACTCTTGCAGGTATTACATTGCCTCTGATAATCAGCTACAACAACAATGCCTATGAAAAAGCAGAGATTGTTGAAAGAACAGGCGAATATATTATCCCTGAAACAGACCCCCAGCCCTCGGAGTGGGCGGATGTTACACTTAGAGAAGAGGACCTCGGCAGAGATTTAACAAAAGAAACTCTTGCCAACAGCGTAAACAAAGGCGGAAACGGCACTTCCGCAGATGACGGGCTCGACAGAAATGCATCTTTCGGCAGAAACGAGAATGTAAAGAGCGTTTACGGAAAAACACCGATTTATAAGGTTGAAAAGAAAGACCCGAATATTGAGAACATTCTTGTAATCGGAACAGATTCAAGGGATGTTACAAAGGAGCGAGGAAGAAGCGATGCCCTGATAGTTGTTTCATATAACAAAAAAACGGGCGAAATCAAAATGATTTCAATTCTCCGAGATTCGCTTGTTCCCATTGAAGGCAGAGGT
>JAZSDF010000150.1:0-7536 GCA_045531035.1 Acutalibacteraceae bacterium
ATCCTCGAAAAGTGTGAAGGTTACCTTGAAATCAACCTTGCCGGGAAATCCCATTGCGCCGTCGGGGCTTGAATAACTCATTTCGAGAGAGCAGTCGTCGATGATGATTGCCTTCCAGACTGCCTTTGAAAGCTCTGCACCGCCGTGGAGACAGGTTTTCTCTCTTTCGTTCTTTTCAACGTTGTATTCAATGCCGTCAATGGTAAATTTTCCGCCTGCAATACGGTTTGCATATCTGCCGACGGTCATTCCCTGATAATCCGAATATTTTTCGTGGCCTTCGATTGTGTCAAATCCGACAAGAACATCGGCAAAAGCACCGTTTTTATCGGCGGTCCAGATGCTGTTTATGGTTGCGCCGTAGGTGATGATATCAACGGCTGTTTCCTTTGTGTTTTTGATGGTGTAGCAGTCAACATCTCTGCCGTCTGCGGTTGTTCCGAAATAATTTTTAACTATCATTTGTTTTCTCCCTTTATTGTATCATAATAAGAATACCTGCCTCTGTCGGCGGTCTTTTTTCCGTATTGAATTGCCTTTGCGGGGCAACGGTTTATGCAAGCCGTGCAGTGCTGGCATTTTTTCTTTGTCCACTTCGGTCTGCCGTTTTCAATTACTATTGCACCCTCGGGACAAAGCTTTTCGCAAAGTCCGCACGAAGTGCATTTATCATCCGCAAAGAATTTTTTGGTATTTCTGAACGGGTCATAAAGCTTTGAAACAACAATACTGTTGAGTTCTCCGCCCGAAGCTCCGCTTTTTTTGCAAATTCCGCCCGATATATCCGCACAAACTGTTTCAAGCTCCTTATCCGCATGTCGAAGATATTTTTTGGCTTTTTCTTTTTCGCACGGGTCATATATAACAACGTAATTATCGGGCATCCTCAAAGAAAAGCTGTAATCCATGCTTCTGCCGAGGGCTTTTTCGAGCATTTTGTCCGCCGTGCCCGTGTTTGCACCGCAGGTTATGACGCAGAAGACATATTTTCCGAGTGATTTTTTCACTTCGGGCAAGGATGCAAATCTTTTGACAATTTCGGGCAGACCCCAGAAATATACAGGGAAAACGAACCCCGTTTTGTCCGAATTTTTTTCGGGAATACCGTTTTTCAGAGCGGAAACGATGTCAACGGCAGTATCGCCCGTTTTTGCCGCAATAACCTCTGCGGCATGCTTTGAATTGCCCGTTGCGGAGAAATAATATATCATATAAATCACCATTTTAATTTTATCATATGAAAAATTTTTGTCAATAAGTATTAACGGGAGCACACGGTACATAATAGATATGAACCAAGCGTTCAAAAATTATAAGGAGAGATTCTTACCATGGAAAACAACAACAAGAATCAGCAGAACAACCAGCAGAACAATCAGCAGAACAACAAGAATCAGCAGAACAACAACCAGAATCAGAAGAACCAGAAGAACAGAGACAACTTCTGAATCAAAAAGGCTGTTCCCGAACGGAACAGCCTTTTGTTTATATATTCTTATATTCAACCGTGAAGCAATGCGAACGGATTTTGAAATCGAGAACATAGCATCTGAAAGCGTTGCCCTTGACTTTCATATTTCCGACACGGATTTCCGTAACATAGCCCGTATCTGAGTTATATGCGCCGTCGTGAGAAAGGATTTCGAGCCATTCTGCGGGGTTGTCGGAGAGAGTAATTTCCTTGTTGTTGTCCTTTGCGTAGGATTCAATAAGCTTCTTCATCTCCGCCGCACTTATTTCTTTTGTTGAAGTATCAACCGTTTCGCAGCTTGAAACTCCGCCGCTGAGATACGGATAAGTGTTGGCAGACCATACACTTGAGGCAGAAGCAGTTTTACCTGCGGAAGACGCAAAATAAACCGTGTTTGCCGCCTTGCCGTTATAGTCAACATATTTTGCAACGGGAGTATCCTCGGCAGAAGCCATTCCGAGATATTCGAGGCATGCCTCATATATTTTTGAGCCTTCAAACTCGAAGTTATCCGCATAGGCATGCTGGCTTCTTTTAACCTCAAAGCCGTTGTGCTTTGCATAGGTATAAATCGTTGCCATCTGTGCCTTGAGTGCTTCTTTTCCCGCACTGCTGTAGCCCATTTCCTGCTTTGTTGTTTTGCAGAGATATTCAACAATGGGAATGTCAACGCCGCCGTATTTTATTGTGGCGGGAGTTGAGTCTTCGGCTTTAACGGTTGTGCCGGGATAATAATGAGTGAGGATTGTTTCGTATGTATCGCCGTTTGCTGCCATTGCCATCGCACCGTGCTGACTCATTCCCACCCCGTGGCCGTAGCCGTAAACATGGAAAATAAAGGTGCCCTTTACCTCTGATGCCGTGGTTGTCACCGCCTCGGTAACGGGTGAGGTTGTGGTTGTTGCAGTCGGCTTGGTTGTAGTGGTGGTAAGCTTTGTTGTGGTAGTAGTTGTTGCGGGTTTTGCGGTTGTGGTTGCTTTTGTGGTCAAAACGGTTGTCAACGCCTTGGTGGTTGAAGTTATTGCCGCCTTGGTTGTTTTTTTAACCGTTGTTGTTATTTTTGTCACGGTCTGACTGAGGGTTGTCCTCACGGCAGAGGTGAAATATGTTGAGGGTGCGGTTGTTATGAATGAATATGTGCTTTCGGGAACGATTTCAATCATACCGTTATCGGCATCCTCAAGAGCAATTCCGCCGTAATCCTCATATATATAATCATTATTATTATATGCGTCCTCATATTGGATGTAGTCGTTTGCGCCGTAGGTGGGAGAATTGTCATCCTCTTTTGAGGAAGAGACAAGAGCGAGGATTACACACACGATTATTGCAACTGCTATTGCGGCAACTGCGATAATCAGCGGAGTTTTTGAGTTTTTCGCCCATTTCTTGGCCGCCTTTGGCGGATTGGGATTGACAAGCACGGGCATTGCGGAAAGCTCGTCGAGCATTTGGCAAAGCTTGATTATTGCCGCAACGATGAGCTGCTTTCTGTCCTCGCCGGGTTTTGCATAAACCCTTGCCGCCTTTGCTCTTTCGGAATCCGCAACGCAGACGGTCACAACATCTCCCGTGCCGTCATTTTCAACATCGGAAATTGCAATTCCGAGGTCGGTTGAAGAATTTTCCTTGGAGAGCTTTGCGCAGTGTGCGATATAGTTTGCAACGGATTCATCATCCGCTTTATCCCTCATTGAAGAATCGCCGATGAAGGCTTCCTCGCAGTCGGGCACGGCAGAGATTGCCGAAAGCAGCATTTTACCGCAGCCGCAGGGTGAAACCGCAACGGTTTTGCCGTTTGCGATAACGCCGCTCACTCTGTCGCGGAGCTCCTGCATTTTGGTTTTCTTCGGTGCGGAAAACAGTTTATCAAGCCCCGAAGAAAAGATATATTCAAGTTTTTCTGTATCAAGCGGAACAAAAACAAGCGTACCGTTTCCGATATCCGTTGAAAAAGCGGAAAACAGACCGTCGTATGTGAGGAAAACCTTTGATTTTTCCGCAGCCGCACAGTGAAGGTCACGTTCTTTGGGATTGAGGAAAGAAATTTCCCCGATTGCATCGGAAATACGGCGGTTTTTAACAATTTTCAAGGAAAGTGATTTAAGCAAACGGAATTTGGTGTTAAGGAAAATATCAACGGGCGCAGCGGCAACAACAAAGCCGCCTTGGGATGCACAGGCAACAGCCTCTGCCGTAAAAGCGGAAACCTCGCCGAAATTATTTGAATCGCACCCGAGCCGTTGCTTCAGATACTCTGCCGCACCCTGCACCGAGTCGGCACAAAGCGTCAGACAGGTCACCTTTCTTTCCATATTAATCACCGTTCCTTGTTATAATGATTTGGCTTTGCCGTGAATTGACTTCGTCATGATTTCTCGCTTTGCTCCATGATTTGAATTACTCCGTAATTCATTAATGCACGGAGTGCAAATCATGCAATTTATTGCAATTCATGATGCAATCAATTCATGCCGTCAGGCAATTAATCGCAATTTACCATCTTGTTTCGTTAGCGTGTGTATTTGTTTTTCCGTAAGCATCATACCATGCCTGCGGGAATTTGGGGTCGTTGTTCTTAAATGCCTTTGAGGTATCAACAGCGATGCTTTCGCCCTCTCTTCTCTCTCTTGCAACAACAACGAGTCTTGCGTTGTCGAAGTCATAAGCGCAGGTTGAAAGAGTGAGAATTTTGTCGGTTACATTGATGTCAACGCCTGTTGTGTAGAGCTTTCTCTTGTCGATTTCTTCGATATACTGCTGGAATTTTGCATCGCCCACATCGATGAAGTTGTAGGGGAATACATAGCCGTTGTCGTCTTCCTTATCGGAGTTTGAGATGAATACGGCATAAACGAACCATGTGTGGTCGCCGTAGATTGTGTTACATTCGATAACGGGTGCCTGACGGAAACCGTTGATGTCACGGTAATTTTCGAGCATACCGAAAATCAGGTCGTCGTGGCGCATATTGTGGCCGTAGATAACCGTGTTTCTGTGGAGAGTCGTGAAGTTATCGATTCTGTAATCAAAGAAGGGAACACCGTAGCGGGTATATTTGCCGTAGATATCCTTCTTGAGATAATAGTTGTTGTCCTTGCCCTGTGCAACGGGAAGATTTATTTCAAATCCGGGGATTGAAACCCAGCCGCGAAGGTCGTCGTTTGCGGCGTAGAGGCTTGCATATTTTGCGAGCATACCGTCGGGATAGTCAATATCGGGAGTGCTGTTCTGAGCATCATTGACCGTTGCATCGCTGTGAGTGTTAATATTTGCGTTCATTTCGCTTGCGATTTTATCGTTGTCGCTCTTGAAGCGGTAGGGCTCAATGAAATATGTGTTGACAAGAATTCCGAGGCTGACGACAATCGTGATGATTGAAAGAGAGAGAACGATTCTTCTCACGATTTCGCCTGCGCCGACGGGAGATTTTTCTTTCTTTTCCTTTTTCTTCCCCTTTTCGTCATCTTCTTCGGGGATTTCCTCGGTAAGGTCGGGGTCGTCAAGAAGAGATGCCGTGCTCATGGGAGCAGCCTCATAGAGCTTTTCGGGAACGGCGGCAGCCTTTTCATAGTCGTTGCCGTCGTCGGGCACGGTAATAACAAAGCCTTTCTTTTCTTCGGCTTCGGGAATTTCTTCTTCGGAAATTTCGTCATCAAAAATGAAAGAGGTATCTTTATCGGATTCGGAAACAGAGCTTTCGTCGTCTGCGATAAGCTCCTCATCGTCAAAACTTACGGAAATATCAACATTATCATCAATAAGAAGATTTAAAAATTCTTCATCGGAAGAAGCTGTTTCTTTTTCTTCAGGCATAACGGGAATTTCGGGAAGCTCCTCTGCTATTTCGGGTGCGGGAGCATCTTCCTCAAGCATTTCTTCCCAATCAAGAGCTTCATCTTCCAAGTCGAGCTCTTCATCACCCAAATCAAGCTCTTCTTCCTCTTCCTCGGGCTCGTCCTCTTCTGCGGGAAGATTTGAAACAAGCTGTGCGGCGGAGGAAAGCTCTGTGTCAACGGGAGCGATTTCGGCATTAGCTTCGATTTCGGAAAGAATATCGTCAAAGCCCGTTTCGGTGTCGGTTTCTTTTTTGAGCATATCAATCATGCTGAAAATGCCTGCTTTTGCATCGTCAACCGCAATTTCGCCGACCTCTTCGGGTGCGGGTTCATTAAAAATTTCGGTTTCCTGCACAGCGTCTTCCTCGTCAAGAGAAACAACAGGAATATCCGCATCAAAATAGTCGTCGGGATTCATCCAGAGGTCCTCGAGAGTGGTGTTTTCATCCTCGGGAAGGGGTTCGGGGTCGGAAAGAACAACCTTTTTCGGCTCTGCCTCGTTCTCGGTGAGCATAGACATGGGCTTGGGCACTATCGTTTCGGGACCGCTTCCGATAATGTCATCATAAAGGCTCTGCAAATCCGCCTCAAGGCTCTTTTCCGTTTTCTCGATATCGTCACGGAAGCCCTCGAAAAGCGAATCCGATTTTGAATTCTCAACAAGGAAATCGCCAAGGTCAATTTCTGTTATTGCTTCATCGTCTGCGATTGAGCTGAGTCCCTCGGGGAGCGATGAAGGATTTTTGTTTTCGTTCATGTTATCTTTTGACATCTTTTTGTCCTCCGCTGATTAGTTGGGGCTGGGTTGCCACTTTGCCGTATTTTTATAGGGATTTGTTTTTCCCTTGCTGTTGTACCATACCTGGGGTCTGCGGTAATCGGGGTTGTCCTTAACGAGGGAAGCATCGATATCCTCGCTCTCGCCATCGTGGAGAAGCCTTGCAACAACAACGAATCTTGTGTCGATGTTTTTACCGTAGTCATAAATGCAGGTTGAAAGAGTAATGATTTTATCGGTGGGTTCAAGAGAAACGCCCGTTTCGTAAAGTGCTCTCTGTTTGACCTGCTCTATATATCCGACCATGTTGCTGTCGCTCATGTCGGGATAAATATAGTTGAAGAAATAGCCGTTATCGTGGGAAGGCTGGGTTGTTGAAAGGAAAACGGCGCAGATTTTATAAGTATATTCCTCATTAAGAGTGGAGTACTTTATTATCGGACTGTCAATGAAATTCTGCTTGTCCTTGTAGTCATAGAGCGAACGGAAAGCCTGCTTGGGCACATCCGCACCCATACGGCTTGTTGTATGGCCGTGAATGACCATGTTTTTCGAAATTCCCTCGGCAACACAGCGGTAGTCGAGATAAAGATTGCCGTAGTTTGTTGAGGTTGTTGAAACTGTGCTTCTCTCGTAGAAATCCTTTTTGAGGTACTTACTGTTGTCGTTGCTCTGAAGAACGGCGGTGTCAAGCTCCGTGCCCGGAATTGAAAGCCAGCCGACGAGGTTGTTGTTGATTGAATAGGGCTGCTTGAGGTGTTCAAGGATACCCTCGGGATAACTTCCCTGCTTTTTCATGTTGTTTGAAATAACGCCCGTAAGAGTTTCGGCAAGTGCGTCAAGCTTTTCGCCGTTCATTATATAATTTGAAGAATTTGTTTCTGTTTCTGTCGGTTCATCGGGCTTTTTAACGAAGTTCATCACCGAAAGGGCAACAAATATCGCCGTCAATGCCGCAAAAACGGCACAGAGTATCGAACATATCTTTTTTGAATCCATCATCTTTTCTCCTTTCCCTCCATATAAACTCTTGCAAGATTGAGAGCACGGGATGCCGTCACATAGCGGTTGTATTCCCTGTCGTTCTTGCCTGTTTCGATTTTTTCAAAAGTATTGTAATCTTCCGTATCGATTGCAATATAGCAAAGACCCACGGGTTTGTTTGTGCCGTCGCTGTTCGGACCTGCGATTCCCGTGACGGAAATTCCGATATCCGCACCCGACACACGGCGAATTCCCGCCGCCATTTCTCTTGCCGTCTGTTCACTCACCGCACCGTACGATGCAAGAGTTTCTTCACGGACACCGAGAATTTTCTGTTTCATTTCGTTTGAATAAGTGATTGCTCCGAATTCAAAAACAGCGCTTGCACCCGAAATATCCGTTATTCTTTTAGGGATATATCCCGCAGTACAGCTTTCCGCCGTTGCGATTGTGAGATTGTTTTC
>JAZSDF010000119.1:0-2978 GCA_045531035.1 Acutalibacteraceae bacterium
TGGTTGAGTGCCCAGAGAGGGTCAAGACCCTTGACAGCGGTGTTTTTGCCCTGCTGCCAGTCAATCCACCAGAAGTCAACGCCCGCTTTTTCAAACGGATGGTGAAGAATATCAAAATAGTTTTCTGTGAACTTTTTATCGGTTATATCAAAAGGCACAGGTTTCTTTTCAGCGGGATTCTGACCCATAGCCTTGCACATATCCTCATACTGATTTTCAAACCAGCGGACACCCATTGAGGGGTGCAGGTTGAAGGTTACATGATAGTTATCGTCCTTAAGCTTTTTGAGGAAAGCATATGGGTCGGGGAAAAGCTCGGTGTTGAAGCTGTAACCGGTCCAGCCGACAGACCATACGTCATAAACATATTCCATGAAATTTCTGTGATTTGAAATCTTGTGGGCATCCTTGCCGAATTTTTCTTTGATTTTAACCCAGTGCCAGTCCATGTCAACGGTTGCAACGGTGATGGGGATTTCTTCCTCCTTGAACTTATCCATGAGGGTTAAATATTCTTCCTGCGAATAATCCTTGTATCTGCTCCACCAGTTGGAAAGCGCATATCTCGGAATGAGAGGCACTTTGCCCGTAAGCTTATAGAGGTCGGTTGTTGCACCGATATAGTCGTTGCCGTAGGCGAAATAGTATTCGTCGGTTTCTTTATTTTCACGGGGGAGAATTGTTCCGTCGGGCTTGAGCGCAAGGGTTTTGCTGTCGTCAAGAATTGCAACGCCGTTTTTTGAGCATACACCGTCGGAAAGCCTGATTATACCTGCGGTGATGTCGAGAGTACGGCAGGTGCCTTTGAGGTTGCCCGATTTATAGTTTTTAACGGTTCTGCCGTCGGCAAGCTTTACCGAAATCATCTTTTTCGAGGAAAGCGAATATGTAAATATTGTTTTTTCGGTTTTGATTTCAACCTTATTGCCCGAGTCCTTAACTTCAAAATTTACCTCACCGAGATTTCTGAACCAGACACTCTGAGTGGGTTCGTCGCAGAACTTACCATCTTTCTGAACTTCAACACGAAGAAGGTAAGGGGTGATAACGGTAAATCTTATATTTTTATAAACAAGTGTCTGCTTTTTGTCCGCAACGGGCGAGCAGTCGATTTTAAAACGCTGTTCGAAAGTTTTCATAACATTCTCCCTTGATAATTGATATAACAATTATATATTGTTTGCGTATTAAAGTCAATTATGATATAATGCAGAGTATAAAAGATAAAGGAGTGTTATTATGACTTTTATGGCACTTAAACGAATATTCATGGCGGCAATAATGATACCGTATTTTCTGTTCAACTATATTTTTAATGATTATGCGTATCCGGCAGTCAGCACATCGGGTGCATATGTTTTCTGCTATTTCGTGGGAAACGAGGTTGATGAGCAGAGAATTCATCTTGCCGTAAGCACCGACGGATATAATTTTAAAGCGCTCAACAACAACGAGCCGATAATTGAGCAGACAAAAGGTACGGGTTGTGTCCGCGACCCGTATATTCTCAAGGGTGCAGATGAAAACGGCAAGGACTGTTATTTCATTATCGCAACCGATATGAACGCTCTTGAAGGCTGGACTTCAAATCACGCACTTATCACATGGAAGTCATACGACCTTATAAACTGGACAGACGAAACCGTTATAGATATCCGTCAGTTTGAGGGGTTTGAATCCACCAACAGAGCATGGGCACCGCAGGCAATCTGGGATAATGATAAGGGTATGTATATGGTTTACTGGGCAAATTCAACCGCCGAGAATGACTGTGCGGGTCATTATTATGCCTACACAAAGGATTTCAAAGCCTTTGAAACCGAACCGAAAGTTCTTTTCGGCAGATGGAATGAGGCTGACCCCGAAACGGGCGGAACAAGAAATGTTCAATGCATCGACGGCGATATAATCTATAACGAAAAAGACGGTTACTACTATCTCTATTTCAAAGAGGACTTAACGCAGAAGATTGCCTATGTAAAATCGAAAAATCTTACGGGTCCTTATAATACGGACTACACAATCTGTTCGCTCAACTGGTTCGGCGTTGAGGGAAGCTCGATGTACCGCATAACGGGTACGGATGCATGGATGATGATTATGGATGAATATTCGGAAGGAACCTTTTTTGCACAGATGACGAGGGATTTCAGAAATTTCAGACAGGTGCAGAGGTCAACCTATTCGATGAATCATCTCAGACCCCGCCATGGCTCGGTTGTTGCAATTTCCGAAGAAGAATATTTTGCTTTGGTTGAAGCGTTTAACTGAAAAAAACACGGTGACGGAAATCTGCCTGAAATCCGCCACCGTGAATTTTTTTATTCAGTTTTCGGAAGTGAGAGCGTGACCTTGAATAAATCGCCGTCAACCTCAACTCTGAATCTTCCCTTCTGCAGCTCGCAGAGATTCTGTGCTATCGAAAGACCGAGACCGCTTCCTTCGCCCGAGCGTGAAGCGTCGCCTCTGACGAATCTCTGGGTGAGTTCATCTGCGGAAACATCAAGGGGATATTTTGAAATGTTCTTGAAAATCATGGAAGCATAATCCGTTCCGTCGGCAACTTCAACATAAACTCTTGTGCCTTCAAGGGCATATTTTCTGATGTTTGAGAAAAGATTTTCAACAATTCTCGATGTTTTCTGCGAGTCTGCAGTCACCGTCACGGGTGAGGGAGATGCTTTAAGAACAAGACCGATGCTGAGAGCTTTCAGTTCGTCTTCGTGTTCACCGACCGCCTGAGCTGCAAATTCGCAGAGGTTGATTTTTACGGGATGGATTTCTATTGCTCCCGATGATGCCTTTGAAGCCTCAACAAGGTCCTCGATGAGCTTTTTCATCTTTGCGGCTTTTTCGTCAAGAACGCCGATATATCTCTGCGCCGTTTCGTTTTCAACATCGCATTTTTTGAGCAAATCAACATAGTTGACAATCGAGGTGAGGGGAGTTTTGAGGTCGTGCGAAACGTTGGTTATAAG
>JAZSDF010000103.1:0-36793 GCA_045531035.1 Acutalibacteraceae bacterium
TATTGCCGATACTTCCAACAAAATCACGGAAGAAAATTTGCACAAGCTCTATATGATGACAGTCGGCGATTTCCTTGAAGGCGATGACAGGCTGAATGACGGTGAATTCTACCGTCACGATACCGTTTCTATTGTAGGAAATCAAATTGAGCATATGGGTGTTCACTATAAAAAAATACCGGAATTTATGAAGGCTCTTATTGAGTTTATAAATACTGATGACGGCAGTAATGACCTTGTTAAAGCAGCTATAATTCATTTTTATTTTGCCTATGTTCATCCGTATTTTGACGGCAACGGCAGAACGGCAAGGTTAATGCATCTTTGGTTTCTCATTCAAAAGGGTTATCAGTCAGCTCTGTTTATTCCGTTTTCGGGTTTGATTGAAAAAAGCCGCAAGGCATATTATGATGCGTTTTCGGCGGTTGAAGATAACCAAATATTCAGCGGTGTAATCGATGTAACACCGTTTGTGCTTTATTTTATTGAAAACGTTTACAACAAGATGAACAACTCAACGGATACCCTTTCAGCTTATGATGAAGCTGTGAAATCGGGATAGCTTACCAAAAAGGAAGTTGCATTGTGGCAGTTTGTTATTTCGTGCTACGGAACAGAAGAATTCTCAACCAAACAGCTTGAAAAAGACTTTGGTGATGCCGCTTACGCAACAATCCGCAGTTTTGTACTCAAGCTCGAAAAGCTCGGACTTCTTACATCGGTCAAATACGGAACAAGAACTAAATACAAGGTTGCAGAGTAAAGCAATAGCCGTCCGAGATAATCGGGCGGCTTTAGTGTTTATACATATATAAGTTCTGCGTTTACGATTTCGGTGGCACGATGGCGGATGTTATTCATTCGCTGTACCCATTCAAGTTGGTTTTGCTCTTTAAGTTGTTCGGTGACACCTTCAGTATTTGCTATTTGTTCAACCAGCCGGGAGAACATTAATTCTGCCTGAACGTCGATTTCAGCGAGATGAGAAAACAGAGTGCCGGTCATCAGCATTATGTTGAACTGTACGCTTTTGTTATGCAGGAGATAATCACGGCGGACAATGCCCCATCTGCCGATGGGTTTGCTGTCTTCGGGTGAAAGTGTGATGTTCGGTATTCTGTAATCACCGACTGTGCGGTAAGTAATATTCATTTCATTCATCCTTTCTTCTTTTCAATAAATGTATCGTATGTAAATCTTGCGCCGAGCCTGAAGCCGACGGTGAAGCTGTCTGCGTTGCAAAGGCTCAAAAACTTGGTGTAGGAATTTGCATAGCTGATAAACAGCTCTTTCTCTTTGTCGGCGAGTATTGATGTCAGCTGTTCTTCCTTGCCTGCAAGGTCACTCAGGCTCTTTTTGACTTTTGCCGTCAGCTCAGTGGTGCATTCCTGCGGCTCGATGTTTCCGTAATAAAAATCTTCAATAAATCTTGGCATTTCATTCCTCTCATTTCTGCGAAACCGTAAAAGGTCTCGCGCATGTTTCTTCTGCAGAATAATTATAGCAAAAAAGATATACTGAAGTCATCGACCAATGCGCATAAACATTAACGCGATTAGAGAAAAATGGCCTCTGTAGCGCACAAATTAAGCACAACATTTTGGATTTCACGCTCCGACACAGGTATTGCTTAAAAGTCATATGACGGTGTTCAAGTTGATTTTCAATCTGGCAAGAAAGAAAAAAATCATTTATGACGATTGTCTGGAATTTGTGAAACTTCCGACACTTACTCACGAAAAGGTTAATTTCTACAGCGCAGAAGAAGTTCAGAAGGTCTGGAAAGCTATTAAAGACGACAGAATTTTTCATCTGATTTATGCGACAATTTATTTCGGAATGCGCAGAAGCGAAGTACTCGGCCTTCGCTGGGATGCGATAGACTTCGAAAACAAAATGCTTACCGTCAGACACACGGTTGTGATGTATAACAACAAGGTTGTTGCAAAGGATTCAACCAAAACCGACGCAAGCAACAGAACATACCCTCTGTCAGATGATATGATTGAATTCTTCAGGTGGCTCAAAGCCCGTGAGGAAGAGGAAAGAGCCGCTTGCGGTAAGGACTATATCGAAAACGATTATATTTTTAAATGGCCGAACGGCAAGCCTTATGACCCGGACTATATTTCAAAACATTTCAAGAAACTTTTGAAAAAGAATAAGCTGAAGAGTATCAGATTTCACGATTTGCGTCACAGCTGCGCAGCTCTGCTTTTGTCTGAGGGCCGTGAGCTTTATGACGTTTCGGAATGGCTTGGACATTCGGATGTAAACATCACCGCCAAGTTTTACGGTCACCTTGATATGAAGAGGAAAAAGGATCTCGGCAACACTATCGGAAATTCCATAGGCTTCAAAAACGTTGTGTAGCTTGAGCCGGAAGGACCTCTTGTTAGAATTTTGTTAGAAAAACAGCGTTTTTCAGACTTTTCATAAAGGGTATAAAAAAGCCGAAACTCCTTGATATACAAGGAGTTTCGGTATGGCGCGCTGCAAGGGATTCGAACCCCTGACCTTTTGGTTCGTAGCCAAACACTCTATCCAGCTGAGCTAGCAGCGCATATTCAGTTTTGTCGGTTCTTTCCGACTGCCAAAGTATATTATCACATTCATTCAAAAAAATCAACACTTAATTTAAATTTTTTTGAAAAAAACATGAATATTTTTATTGTCAACATAAAAAACGGCAGAAAGCACGGTATAAACCTTGTTTCTGCCGTTAATTTTATTGATTTTACTTATGCAGTTTTCTTTGCTTTTCTGTTTTTGATTGCGTTTTCGATTTTGGGATAAACGACATCATAAAGCTTCGCAAAGATAGCAAAACCGATGAGAGCGTAGATAATACCTACTACTGCGCCGACGATAACGTCTGTGGGATAATGTACACCAACATAGATTCTTGAAATGCCCATAAGGAAAGCGAATATAAATGCAGGAATTGCAACACCCTTCTTCTTGAGAACCATAGTGATTGCCATTGCGAAGGTGAATGCGGATGAGGTGTGACCCGAGGGGAATGAGAGCGATTTTGAGCTCATATAATCAACGATATCGGGCCATACATAGCCTGCACTCCATTTTTCGGCAAATCCGGGGAATCTGTCGATAGTCCAGTCAATCTTACCGAAAAGACCGACCCAGTCATAATCTCTGCCGTATTCTTCAAAAGCCTTCTGTGCAGCCTGAGGAAGAATTGTGAGATTATAGGGACGGGGACGTTCCATGATAGGTTTGATAAGTTCATTATTGAGAAGAGTCATAACAAGAAGCGAGCCAAGGCAAACGAGACCTGCTTTTCTTGTCTTTTTGAAGAACAGCATAACCACACCGATAATAATAAAGAAAATACCGTCATCACCGAGAGTAGTAATGATTTTCATGATGGGTGTAAGCCAATCCATTCTTACGAATTTCTCGAAGAACTCAAATATGGTAAGGTCAAAATTAAGTATAGCTTCCAAAAAACATCTTCCTTTCTTATTTCTTAATTTTTATTTATTATCGCTTTTATTGTTAAAAAATGCAAGAGAAATTTTAAATATTTGCAAATTTATTCAAATTTTACCGAAATTCACCGCTATTGCATTTTATAAAAAGTTAGAGTATAATAATATCTAATATAAAATAAAACTCGATAAGGAGATTTTTATATGATTAATGTTACGGTATGGAACGAAGGCGTTCACGAAAAGCTCAGCAATGAGGTTGCAGGCGTTTATCCCGCAGGTATTCACGGCTGCATAAAGAATTTTCTTGTTTCTCAGGACGATATGATCGTTAAAACAGCAACACTTGCACAGCGTAAGTGCGGTCTTTCCGACGAAGTTCTCGAAAACACCGATGTTCTTATCTGGTGGGGTCACATGGCACACGATAAAGTGCCCGATAAAATCGTTGAAAAAATCCACAAGCGAGTTCTTGCGGGTATGGGTCTTGTTGTTCTCCATTCGGGACACCATTCCAAGATTTTCAGAGCATTGATGGGCACAACCTGTAATCTCCGTTGGAGAGACGGCGACAGAGAAAGAATCTGGACCGTCAACCCTGCTCATCCCATTGCAAAAGGCATCCCCGCTCATTTCAGCATTGATGTTGAAGAAATGTACGGCGAACGCTTTGACATTCCCGAACCCGATGAGCTTGTTTTCCTCGGTTGGTTTGCAGGCGGTGAAGTTTTCCGTTCAGGCTGCTGTTGGAACAGAGGTCTCGGTAAAATCTTCTATTTCCAGCCGGGTCACGAAAGCAATCCTACCTTCCACAATGAATATGTTCAGAGAATCATCATCAATGCTGTTCGTTGGGCAGCTCCCGTAAATCCCATTAAAGAACCCACACCCTGCCCCGAAAAGAAAATTTCTCCCGAAGAAAGATACAGGGAAAGAAAGGCAAAATAATGAATACATTCAAAATAAAAAAGCTCCGTGAAAACGCAAAAATCCCGTTCAGGGCAACTCCCGGAAGTGCGGGAATGGATTTGTATGCCTGCATAGACGAGCCGATTACTCTCGAGGGCGGCGAAAAAGCGGTTATTCCCACGGGAATTGCTATTGAACTTCCGAGCGCAGAACTCGGCGCATTTGTTTTCGCAAGAAGCGGTCTTGCAATCAAGCACGGCATCGGTCTGCTAAATTCCGTCGGTGTTATTGACAGCGACTACCGAGGCGAAATCTGTGTAGGCGTTATCAATCAGTTTAAAGAGGAATACACAATCAATCCCGACGAAAGAATCGCACAGCTTGTTATCATGCCCGTTTCACTCATCACCCCCGTTGAAGCTTATGAACTCGACGATACCGAAAGAGGTGCGGGCGGCTTCGGTTCAACAGGCAAAGCATAAACAATGATTTTGATTTGTATATTGCTGATTTTCATCCTCATCGTTTCGGTATTTCTTGCAGTTTACGGAAGCAGGGATAATTCATCTTATGACGAAGAAGCGGTTATTGTTCTCGGATACGGTACAAAAAGCAAAAAAGTTCCCGATATGCTGAAAAACCGCCTTGACAAAACGGTTGAATATCACTTCAAAAATCCCGATGCAATTATCATCGTTTCGGGCGGCAGAGGTGATGAAAACAAACCTTCAGAGGCATCGGTTATGGAAGAATATCTTGTTTCAAAAGGTATTCCGTCGGACAAAATAACCAAAGAGGATAAATCACGCACAACCGTTGAGAACTTCAAGTTTTCAGCCGATTTGCTCAAAGAAAAATTCGGCAATAATTATTCCGCCGTGCTCATTACAAATGTGTTTCATATTTACCGTTCAGAGAAATACGCAAAGGCATCGGGAATGAATATAAGGCATATCGGTGCAAAAACCGTCAGGCATGATATACCGTGGATTTATATCCGTGAGGTTGCAATGCTAGTCCAGATGCTTTTCATAAAAGGAAGGAATTTCAAATGAAAAAGATAATAAGTATTTTCTGCATTTTTGCAGTTATTTTCACATCGCTTTCCGTGTTCGGTTTTGCGGTTGACACAAACTATAAGCCCTATGAAAACAGCAAATATTTCAGCTGCGGTGATTACGATATTCACTACCGAGTTATCCCTGCAAAAGGAGAACAGAAGGGCAGAATCATGATGCTCCATGGCTTCCTTTGCTCAACCTTTGCATGGCGCAATCTTGCGGCTGAGCTTTCCGAAGCAGGCTATGAATGTGTGCTTGCCGATATCCCGAATTTCGGCTTCAGCACAAGAGAAAACGATGATATGACCATCGTTGACCGTGAAATCCTTATCACCGAACTCATGAAGAGCATTGCTCCCATGAACGAATGGATTCTTGCGGGTCATTCGATGGGCGGCGGTGTTGCGGTTAATATAGCAATCAACAACCCCGTCAGGAGTCTTCTTCTCTATTGTCCCGCACCTCAGAGCGAATTCCCCTCTGCAATGGAAGGTCTTATCACATCAGAACCCATGAAGTTTATGATGGATACATTCTTCAATCACGGCACAAGAATTGATTTTCTTGTTAAGCTCGTTATTTATTTTGCAACAATGGACTGGAATTTTGCAATGGATTATGACGTTTCGGGAGTTACCGATGCAGTGCAGTATGACAGATTCGGTTCGGGTATGTGTGAAATGATGTATAATGTTAAACCCACCGACCTTGAAAACGCATCAAAAATCGCCTGCCCCGTGCTTCTCTGCCAGGCAAGCGACGATATTATTCTCAATGCAACAATGAAAGATCAGATGAACTCTGCATTCCCCGATGCAACAACATACACCGTTGAAGGCGGCGGACATCAGTGCATTGAAAACAGAGCCCAAGAACTCTGCAAAGTTACCGTTGATTTCCTTGAGAAATAATTATTTCGTTAAATAATGAATTCCCAATGCTTTTCTTCCGCTGTGCAGACTTATCATGCAGCCCGTAAACGCTGTTATGACCTGCTCAAACCCTTTGTTTTTCAAGAGTTTTTCGATTCCCGAAAGCTCATCGGGGTCAACTCCCGAATGATAAATAAAAGCGGTTGAAAAATCAATTTTATCTGTATTTTCAAGCTGTTCGTTTGCGTACTGCAAACGGACAGCTTTTGATTTTCCCATGTATTTTTTTATAACTTCAATTTTACCGTTAACCATAGCGGCGCAAGGCTTTACGGAAAAGATGCTGACACCGAAAGCCTTTGCCGCAGAGCATCTTCCCGAACGTCTGAGAAAATCAATGTTATCAAGAAGATAGCTGACTTTTGTATACGGAACAAGCTCCGAGAGCTTCTGATACATCTCAACAGCACCTTGTCCGTTATCACGCATTTCGCATCCCTTTATTGCAAGCAGACCGATGCCGCCTGCAAGGTTATGTGTATCGATAACATACACATCTTCATAATTACTTGCTGACATTTTTGCATTTCTGCAGGTTGATGAAAGTTCGGAGCAGAACGAAAGATGCACAACCGCTTTCCCGTCTTTTGTAAACTTTTCAAAAAAATCCGTATATTCCGCAGGAGGCACGGCAGATGTTTTCGGGATTTTGCCTGTATTATCTGCATAATCAAATATCTCGGAAGCGGTAATATTTATGCAATCCTTCTTCTCTTCGCCGTCAACAATAACATTCATCGGCATTATCTCTATTCCGTATTTATCCGTAATATCTTTAGGCAAATCCGCAGCACTGTCTGCGGTGATAACAACCTTTTTCATATTCTCCGTCCTTTTATTTTTTTATTATTATCTGCCGTTTAATGTTGTTTATTCCGCATCAATTTCAATTCCGACATAGTAATGTTTAATGATTTCACGCCACGTGCTTCCCTGCCTTGCCATATAATCGGCTCCATATTGGCTCATTCCCGCACCGTGACCGTGCCCAAAGCATGTCACCGTAAACTCATCTTCAGAATACTCAATATCAAAGCAACAGCTTTTAAGGTCAAATTCTTCTCTGAATTTTGAAGCACTCACTTCGGTTGACCCGAGTCTGACGGAAACCACATAACCGCTGTCCCCCTTTGTAAGCTCCCCTACCCATTCCTCCGCATCACCGTCAAGGGTAATATCACATTTCTTTGCAAGCTTTTTAAACTCGTTTTTTCCGAATTTATGAGTTGACATATAGTCGGGTGAAAGCTTATCTCCCGGACTTTCGACGCTTATGAGATAAGGAATATCCGAACCCCATAAGGTTTTTGCACTCTGCGTTCTGCCTGCGCTGTTTGAATGATAAACCGCAAGTGCCGTGTCGCCGTTATATGTCATGAAATATCCGAAAACCTCATCAACGGCATCCTCGATTTTCTTCTCATATTCCTCAAAGTCATCGCCCCATTTCTCTCTGCGGCGTTTTTCGTCGATATAACCCTGATGAGTGTCGGGACTGTCTGTTATATCCGCTTCACCGAGATAGGATTCCTTGTATTTTTCGTTCTGTTCACCAACCTTTTTCGCATATGTATAGCTTGCAACCGCCTGCGCCTTAAGTGCCTCTGTATGATAATTTGCAGGCATCTCCGCCGCAACCGAACCTATGATATACTCACGCAGCTTTATTTTTTCGGTTTTCCCAGTTGATGATGACATAACAGAGATATAGTCTCCCTCGTATTCATTTTCAGTCTGCACGGCTATAACCTTCTTTGTTTCATCTTCATCAAAAAAGCCGTCCGTAAATGCAGCGGCGGGACATAAAAGAAGCGAAACTGCAATAATTATACAAACAACAAGACTTGTACTCATTTTATTCATCCTTTCTTGACTTTTGCTTTTTAAAGATATATAATAAATTAATTATATGATGGAGATATGTTTTATTTACAGAAGGAGGCGCACAATATGTCCACCATTGATTCTCGCGTTGCGGAACGTGACATTAAAAATTTATGCGAAAAAATTCGCAAATATAACTATATAGATCCCGCAGATTTCGAACGCTTCAACGTTAAAAGAGGTCTCAGAAATTCCGACGGTACCGGTGTTATGGCAGGTATCACAGGCGTTTGTACCGTTGAAGGTTATTTCATAGATGACGGTGAAAAGATCCCAAGAGAAGGCCGTCTTCGTTTCAGAGGCATAGATATGGAAGACATCGTCAACGGCTGCATTGCGGATGACCGTTTCGGTTTTGAAGAGGTTGTTTATCTTCTTCTTTTCGGAACTCTCCCCACCAAAGAACAGCTTGACAATTTCTGCGACATTCTTTCGGCTTGCCGCGAGCTTCCCGAGGATTTCATCGAAGACATGATTATGAAGGCACCCTCGCCCGATATCATGAACAAGCTTTCCCGTTCGGTTCTCGCACTTTATTCCTACGATGAAAATCCCGACGATATCTCGATTGAAAATGTGCTTCGTCAGTGCATCCACCTTATTGCACAGATTCCCGCAATCATGGTTTATGCTTATCAGGTAAAACGCAGACACTATTACCGAAAGAGCATGTATATCCACCAGATGAAGCCCGAACACAGAACAGCACAAACCATTCTCCGTTCAATCAGAGCTGACAAAACCTTTACAGACCGTGAAGCAAAGCTGCTCGACGTCTGCCTTATGCTTCATGCAGAGCACGGCGGCGGTAACAACTCAACCTTCACAACAAGGGTTTTAACTTCAAGCGGAACAGATACTTATGCAACCACAGCCGCAAGCATCGGTGCCCTCAAGGGTCCCAAACACGGCGGTGCAAACATAAAGGTTGCCGAAATGATTGAACATATCAAGGCAGGCGTAAGCGATATCACCAACGAAGGTCAGGTTGCGGATTTCCTTAACAAAATTATGAAAAAAGAGGCCGGCGACGGCTCGGGTCTTATCTACGGTATGGGTCATGCAGTCTATACACTTTCCGACCCGAGAGCAAAAATTCTCAGACAGAAAGCAGAGGAATTTGCCGTCAACACCGAATTCGAGAATGAATTTATTCTTCTTAACCTCATTGAGCAGCTCACTCCCGAGATTTTCAACAGCAACAAGTCGCAGAAAAAGGCCGCAATGTGTGCAAACGTTGACCTTTATTCGGGTCTTGTTTATAAAATGCTTGATATTCCGTCCGACCTCTTCACTCCCATATTCACAATTGCAAGAATTGCGGGTTGGTCGGCGCACAGAATTGAAGAGCTTGTTACGGGCGGCAAGATTATCCGTCCCGCTTACAAGAGCAATAACATCAGGAATTTCTATGTTCCCATCAACAACAGATAAGAGGTAACTGAAAATGAAAAGCATAACAAAAAGCGGTTTCGGCATCGGCACGCTTATTTTTGCCGCCGCCGCAATTATTGCTCTGCCCGTCAGAACACTGCAGTATTTCACCGTTCTTGAAAATGACACGGGTTTTTTCCGTGAGAACGACTGGAGTGTTTATCTTCTCGGAATAATTCTGAGTGCCGCAATAATTTCTTTGGTTGTTCTCGGCTTTTTTAAGCGCAAAACGCTTGATTATTCTCTTGAAGTAACAAAGCGTCCCGGTCAGGGAATTCTCTGTTATACAGCCACCGCAGGCATGCTTATGAATACCGCAAGTATATTTATTCAACTTATGAACTCACCCGATTTTTCTGAAGAGACGAAAACACCGAGTCTCCTTCTTGGTATTCAAGCCGCTTTTGCTCTTCTGAGTGCAATTTATTTTCTTGCCCTCGGCACTTCATACATCGGCGGAAAATCAAACGGCTCCGAATACAGACTCATTTCCCTTGCACCCGTAATCTGGAGCGTTTTCAGACTTGTCTTCAGATTTACCCGCACAATCAGCTATATAAGAGTTTCGGACCTCATGTTTGAAATGCTTATGCTTGTTTTCTTCATTTTGTTTTTCATGGCATTTGCTCAGGTTAACTCAAGAGTTGACGGTAACAAAAAAGAATGGAAAATCGCCGCATACGGTCTTTCGGCAGCACTTCTTGCTATCGTATGTTTCATTCCCCGTTTTATCGTTATGATTACGGGCAATGCAGACCTTCTCCATGAACAGTCGCCCGCCGAATACTGTGATTTTGGCATTGCGCTTTTCATAATCTCAACAGTTCTTACAAGAGTTACCGTTAAAACACCCGAATCAACAGAGGAGTAATATGTTTTTTCAGAATGTTCTTATTGCGAGCGAGCAGGTTGCAATTCTCTATATTCTTGTTGCCGTCGGTGCAATAGCCGACAAAATAGGAATATACACGGAAAAGATAGCAAAAAGCTGTACTGACCTGCTGTTTTATATCATCACTCCCGCAGTAATTATTGAAAGCTTCTATAAGCTCGAATACAGCGCTGATACCGCAAAGGGTCTTTTTATCGCCATCATCTGCGGTTTTGTGCTTCATATTGTTTCGGCGGCTATTTCATCTCTTGTTTTTAACCGCTGCAATAAAGACGAAGCATGCATTTATAAGTATTCGTGTGCCTACGGAAACTGCGGTTACATGGCTCTCCCTCTTGCAGGTGCAGTGCTTGGTGACGAAGGTGTTTTCTACTGCTCGGCAGTTATCATTTCGTTCCAGATTTTCAGCTTCACCCACGGTATTTATACAATCACAAAAGGCAAAGACGGAGAAAAGGTCAAATTCAGCGCAAAAAATCTCATTCTTAATCCGGGCGTTATTTCCGTTATCATCGGACTTCCTCTTTTCCTTCTCTTGTTTGAAATGCCTGATATCATCGCAAAGCCGATAAACTACATCGCAAGCCTCAACACTCCCGTTGCAATGTTGATTTTCGGAACTTATATTGCAAACACAAACTTCAAAACCATATTTAAAAATTGGCGTATTTTTGCCGTTGCACTCGTTAAACTGATTATACTTCCGCTTATTCTGCTTGCGGGATTCAGACTTGTCGGAATTTCCGGCACTCTCCTTGTTGCACTTTCAATTTCCGCAGGTGCACCGACAGCAAATAACACGGTTATGTTTTCCGCAAAGTATGACCGCAATACAGGACTTGCTTCCCAGACGGTTGCAATAGTCAGCTTCATTTCAATAATTACCTTGCCCGTTATGATAGCACTTGCACAGTATGTGGGGTGATAAATTGAATTTATCCGAAATAATGAACGGAATTTCTCCTCTTTGGGGAATATGTCCGTTTGAGAAAATAAGTAATGAACTGATTGCGTGCAGAGCAAAAAGCAGACTTCCGCAAAATGCAAAATCAATTATTGTTGCCTGCTTTCCGTATCTTCTCGATAAATCCGAATATAAAAATATCAATATTTCAAAATATGCGGTTGTTGCCGATTATCATGAAGTGGCTCTGTCAAGACTTAAAAAGGCTGTTTCGGAATTAAAAAAGCTGTATCCGGAAAATGAATTTTCAGCCTTTGCGGATAACTCCCCCATTCCCGAGGTCAAAGCAGCGTGCCTTTCGGGTCTCGGGGTCAGAGGAGTCAATTCGCTTCTCATAACCGAAAAATACGGCTCATATGTTTTCATCGGTGAAATAGTGACCGATATTGAGCTTGACTTCGATGAACACGCTGAAAATTTCTGCATAAAATGCGGTAAGTGCATTAAAGCATGTCCGTCATCGGCGATAAAAGAACATGGGTTTGACAGAACAGTCTGCCTTTCGGAAATCACCCAGAAAAAGGGCGAGCTTTCCGAAAAAGAAACCGCTCTTATGAAAGATTGCGGCTGTGTCTGGGGATGCGATATCTGTCAGGATATCTGCCCGATGAACAAAAATGCCGCAATTACCGAAATCGAAGAATTTCTTTCTTCTGCCGCATCCCATATCTCTGAGGGTTGTCCCCTTGAAGGAAGAGCATATGAATGGCGGGGAAGAAAGGTTATAGAAAGAAATATTGCCATCCGAAGGAGAGATAACACATGAAGCTTATCGTTGCTATTATTAACAATGACGACTGCCCCAGCGTTCTCAGCGAACTCACTCACAAAGGCTACGGCGCAACAAGACTTTCAACCTCCGGCGGCTTTCTTAAGTCGGGCAACTCCACTCTGCTTATCGGCACGGAGGACGAGAAAGTTGACAATGTTATCGAAATTATCAGCGAATTTTCACGCAAACGCACGCAGATGGTAACTCCCTCCCCCTCCTTCATGACCGAGGGCTTTATCTCCCGTGCGGTTGAAGTAACAGTCGGCGGCGCAACCGTTTTCGTTGTGGATGTTGACAAATTCATTAAATTATAAAGAGGAAATTATCCGATGCTGACCGAAGGCTTTGATTTAAACAATTCTGTTGAAAAGTCAATATCCGCAGCAATGCACTCAAAACGATTCCCCCATGCCGTCATTATTGAAGGCGGTTCATCGGAGGAAAGAATGAGTCTTGCCCAAAAGACTGCGGCGGCACTTGTCTGCAGCGGCGGAGGAGTCAGACCGTGCTTTTGCTGTTCCGATTGCAGAAAGGCGGCAGCAAACTCACATGCGGATATTCTTGTTTATTCTGTCGAAGATAAACCCAAGGCGTTCAAGGTTGACATCGTAAGAGAAATAAGAAACAAGGCATATATCGTTCCCAACGAGGCGGACAGAAAGGTTTTTATCCTTGAAAATTCCCATACCATGGGCAATGAGGGACAGAACGCAATTCTCAAGATACTCGAAGAACCGCCATCATATATCAACTTCATTCTGCTTTGTTCGTCAAAATCGGGATTTCTTCCGACCGTGCTTTCCCGTGCGACTGTTTACAGTCTCGGAGAAACCTCGGCGGAGGGCTCAAAGGATATTCCGTGGGAGGAAATAAAAAATGCGGCTGAAGGCATTGCAATCGCTTCAGCGGCACTCGACGATATAGAAATCATCAAGGCGGCGGCGGTTTTTGAAAAAAATCCCAAGCTTTTAAAAGCTTCTCTTCCCGTTATTCAGGAAATCTATGCGCAGGCAATGCGTAAAAAATATTCGGCTTGCGATGAAGAAAACGAGTTTTCACAAACAGTTTCAGCAATCGAACCGAAACTCAGCAGACGTGCTCTGCTTGCACTTATCGAAAGTACGGATACACTCATGAATTCAATCCGTCTTAATGCAAATCACAATCTTACGGTTACTGCTCTTTGCACCAAGCTTCGCAAAGCAGTCACCAATTAAATATAAATTATATCGGAGGTTACTATGGCTGAGGTTATCGGCGTTCGTTTTAAAGAGGCGGGCAAGGTTTATTACTTTGACCCCGAAGGACAGAAATTTGAAAAGGGTTGCATGGTTATCGTTGAAACCGCACGAGGCATCGAGTGTGGTGAGGTCGCTTTGGAAAACAGAGAAATCAGCGACGATGAAATCGTAAAGCCCCTTAGAAAACTCATTCGTGCAGCAAGTGAAAAGGACATTGAGAAAGTCCGTTATAACAGAGAAAGAGAAAAAGAGGCAATGGCTATCTGCCAGCAGAAAATCGAGCAACATGCTCTTGATATGAAGCTGGTTGACGTTAACTTTACTTTCGACGACTCAAAGGTTCTTTTCTATTTCACGGCTGACAACAGAGTTGACTTCCGTGAGCTTGTCAAAGACCTTGCAGGCATTTTCAGAATGAGAATCGAGCTTCGCCAGATAGGTGTGCGCGATGAAGCGAAAATGCTGGGCGGTCTCGGCATCTGCGGCAGACCCTTCTGCTGCAACAGTTTTCTCGGAGAATTTCAGCCCGTTTCAATCAAGATGGCTAAAGAGCAGGGGCTTTCACTCAACCCCGTTAAAATCAGCGGCGTTTGCGGCAGACTCATGTGCTGCCTTAAATATGAGCAGGATGCATATGAACATCTTCTCAAAATCACTCCTAAGCCAGGCGCAATAGTTGAAACTCCCGAGGGTGCGGGCACTGTTGTTGAATGTAGTCTTCTCACAGGCAAGCTCAAAGTACAGCTTCACAACAATCCCGATGCACCGCCGAAATATTTTTCGAGAAAAGAAACAAAAACAGTCCGTGATGCAAAAATAAAGGTTAACAAAGAAGAAATTGAAGCATTAAAGGATATAGAAGGCTGATTTTTGGGGCATAATATATATTTTACATTAAAAACCTCTTGCATTTTTTGAATATTGTGATACAATGATGTTGAAAAAATGATAAGGAGGACGGTCACAATGGCATACATCATTAATGACGATTGCATCTCCTGCGGCGCATGTGCAGCAGAATGTCCCGTTGAAGCTATTTCAGAGGGCGACGGCAAGTACGTTATCGACGCTGATGCTTGCATCGAATGTGGTGCTTGTGCAGACGCTTGCCCCGTTGCAGCTCCCCAGGCTGAATAATTCAGCTCAAGGAACTTCATACTTGAATCAAAAGATGCTATGCAAAATTTGCATAGCATCTTTTAATTTTACGAAATCTATGATATTATATAAAAAACAATTCATCAAAGGGTGATAATATGAAAGCTAAAATTACTCTTGCAAAAGAATTCAGAATAGGCGATATCGACAAAAGAATTTACGGCTCATTCATTGAGCATCTCGGAAGAGCGGTTTACGGCGGAATTTATGAGCCCGGTCATCCCACGGCAGACGAAAACGGTCTGAGAAGAGATGTTATTGAGCTTGTCAAAAAACTCAACGTTCCCATTGTCCGTTATCCCGGCGGAAACTTCGTTTCGGGCTATAACTGGGAGGACGGCGTCGGTCCCGTTGAAAACAGACCTCGAAGGCTTGAGCTTGCATGGGGAACAACCGAGCCCAATTATTTCGGCACAAACGAATTTCTCGACTGGTGCAAAAAAGCAAATGCAGAGTGCATGATGGCGGTCAATCTCGGCACAAGAGGCCCCGATGAGGCAAGAAATCTTGTTGAATACTGCAACCATAAATCAGGCTCATATTGGTCGGATTTAAGAAGAAGCCACGGAGTTGAAGAACCCCACAACATAAAATTATGGTGCCTCGGAAATGAAATGGACGGTCCCTGGCAGATGGGCGCAAAAACCGCTTTTGAATACGGCAGAACTGCACTCGAAGCTTCAAAGCTTATGAAGTGGACCTCTCCCGGAATCGAAACCGTTCTCTGCGGTTCGTCAAGCAGAAATATGAGCACCTTCGGCAAATGGGAAGCGGAAAGCCTTGAAATCGCTTATGACAGCATTGACTATGTTTCGCTTCATCAGTATTACGGAAACCACGACGACGATGTTATGAATTTCCTTGCAAGAACGGTTGAATTTGACGATTTTATCTATTCGGTAATCTGCATCTGCGACTATGTGAAGGCAAGAAAGCGTTCAAAGAAAACAATCAATCTTTCCTTTGATGAATGGAATGTATGGTATCACTCAAACAATACACCTTATGAAAAATGGAGCATTGCCCCGCCCCAGCTTGAAGATATTTACAACTTCGAGGATGCATTACTTGTGGGCTCCCTTCTTATAACTCTTCTCCGCCATTGCGACAGAGTAAAAATCGCCTGCCTCGCACAGCTTGTCAATGTCATAGCACCCATTTTCACAAAAACGGGCGGAGGTGTCTTTGAGCAGACAACATATTTCCCCTTCATGCATCTTTCAAATTTCGGCAGAGGCAGTGCACTTCTTCCGCTTGTTGACTGTCCGAAATATGACTGCAAGGATTTCACAGATGTTCCTTATCTTGAAACAATAGCAACCTATGACGAAGAAAACGAAGAAATGACCATTTTCTGCGTTAACAAGAGCCTCGACGAAAGCATGATTCTTGATGTTAATCTTATGGATTTCGAAGGTTACAAGCCTGTTGAATTCATTTCAATGGACGGATATGATAAGAAGGACGAAAATAACTTTGACAATTTAAAGGTCAAGCCTCACGGAAATCCTCTTCCCTCAATCGATGACGAAAAACTTGAAGCCGAACTCAAGCCCTTCAGTTGGAATGTTATCAGACTTAAAAAGCAATAAAAATCAAACCGCAGGTTCTTCGGAATCTGCGGTTTCTGTTTCTTCTATCTGCATGGGATGTTCTTTGCCGATGTTTTCAATACAAACAAATCCCCCTGAAAAACCGCCGTTTTTATCTGAGGATATTTCGGCTTTTTCAATTTCAAGATATCTGAACTCCTCTGCGCACAAATCCGTAAAACGAAGATACGCAAGTGCCTTTCTGCGTTCGGGAGAAAGAGCTGTTTCGGTTTCTTCATAAACCGCTTCGGTACACTCCGTTATCCCGAAAGGCAGGGTTACTCCGTTGATTATTATCTCGCTTTTTTCAAAATAAGAGTTTTCTTTATTTATCTTCCCCAAAGGAATATTGAACGAAAGAAAATTCAGAATATACCTTTTTTTCTTTTCCACAACCCTGCGGGTTTTTATTTTTTCCGGCTGAGAATATTCCATGCTTCTGTTTGTTCTTGCAACGACATAGCCGTCCGCTTTGCAGAAGCTTACGGTTTTGTCACCGTTTTCCTCAATTCCACTTATCAGCAAATCACCCTTTACAACAATATCACCCATTTTCTGCTCTGCCGTGCCGTTAAAAGGTCGGATTATCGTTATTATTCCGTCTCTTGATGCCACTATGTCGGAGGGGGTATTATCCTTTGTGATATCGGGAGATTCAACAGCCTCTCTCACTTCAATCAAAGCCTGGCTGCCCGAAATATTTATATTGAGCCACGAAAGACCTTTCAGCTTCTGCAATGCCGCAAATTCGGTGGATTTAATATCAATTTTTGTTCCCGAAGCACCCTTTCTTACTCCCAATTCCTCAAAAACTCCGATTATTTCTTCCGACGGTACCTTTACATTGCCGATAACATCTATGCTCCATATTCTCGTTGACAGAATCATCAACAAAGAAAAGCATAAAAATACACCCGCAATAATACCCACTCTCCGACTGTGGTTATTGAGGAAAAACGGCAGTCCGTGTTTTCTCATTATTTTGACTTTCATTCCTGATTTCCGTGCGGCAGAACGGATTTTTTTGTAACCCGCGCAATCCGTGCAGGCGGATATTATTCCGTTGCTGCTTTTTAAATTCCACAAAGATATTTTGTTCAGACGGCACAAATTGAGAAATCGTTCGGGGAATCCTCCTTTTGCGGTGAATCTGATATATCCGAATAAAAACCGAACAAAATTAACAAACAGCATAACTTCTCCTAATTGCAAAATTCAACGCAGGTTATTATGCCTTTAATTACAGCTTGACTTCCCTGCATTGATAATATCGTCATGTCGCATCCGCACAGTCTCACAGTCAGCTTACCCGTATTGAGTGCAATCGTGCAATCGCTGTATTCAAGCACACCTTTGCAGCCCTCTATAATCATCTCGCGGTTTCCCGACATCTCGATATGGGCATATCCCGAAACGGTATCGGCAGGCAAATCAAGATTGCGGCTGATTGAATTAATAATTCTTTCTCCCCTGCCGTCAGAGCATTTTCTTCTTCGCATAGACATCCACCTCAGCTTCATATATTTTCATTGATATGAAAAATCGGTATCAAAAAGAACAAAAACGGAGTTGAGAAGATTGAAAAACAAAGGTTATTCCGTTATTATTACGGGAGTTTTTATGTTCGTTTTCCTGATTATTTTTGCAGAAGTTTTTAAAGTAGGTTTTTTATCGGGACTGAAAAGCTGTTATGAAACGGTTGTTCCGTCCATGTTTCCTTTTCTTATTGCGGCTTCTCTTTCGGGAAGCGGAAAACTTCCGAAAGCAATTCTGCGTCCCGTTTCCCGTCTTACAGAGCTCTTTTTCGGTCTCCCCGCGGAAAGTATTTTTGCGGTTTTGCTCAGTCAGTTTGGCGGCTATCTTTCAGGTGTAAAATCGGCTCATTCACTGTGTGAAACAGGCAAAATATCCGCTTTGCAAGCCGAGAAGCTGATGCTTTTTTGCATTAACCCCGGAATAGGTTTTGCCGTAAACGCCCTCGGAAGCATAATGCTCTTATCAAGGGAATCAGGCAGAATTGTTTTTATATCAGTATGTATATCTTCCATGCTGTGCGGAATTATCAGCCGATTTGTACCGTGCAAATCCGTTGCAAATAAAAAACCGGAGAAACAGCCTCCGTCTTTCTCCGAGGCAGTTGTAAACAGCGTTTCATCGGGCACATTTTCCCTCCTGACCGCTTGTTCTTTTGTATGTTTATTTTCGGGAATAGCAGCGGTTTTTGACGCCTATGTTCCAAGCGGAAACATAAAAACCGCCTCGATATGTCTGCTCGAAATAACAAACGGCTGTTTGTTAGCATCCAAGGAAATGTCCCTGCCGTTTATCAGCGCTATGTGTGCTTTCGGCGGGGTTTGTGTTCATATGCAGATTTTTGCTTCGGCGGATAATTTCAGAGTAAGAATACCTCTCTTTTATGCTTTCCGTATTCTTCATGCCGTTCTCTCTTTCGGGGTATGCAGTCTTATACTTTGGCTGTTCCCGTACGATGCTCAGGTTATGATAAATGTAACCCCAGAAGCGGCACTTTGGTCATTCTCCGCACCCGCATCCGTTTCTTTGCTTTTTTTGTCGGCTTTGTTGATATTAGACCTTGATAATATGTATAAAATATGATATCATTATTCAGAATGAAAGGATGTCGGATTAATGAAAAACAAACTTCTTGAGAAGAAAAAATATCCTGCGGCATGCGAATACTGCAAGCACGGCCGTTTGTCTCCCGATGAAAAATCCGTTCTTTGCATCAAAAAAGGTATTGTGGAAACCGACGGCAAATGCAGAAGATATAAATACGACCCTTTGAAGCGCAGACCCAAAAAGCCGCTTCTTATCAGCAAAGCAGACCCCTCAGACTTTGAACTTTAATTCAGAGAGGTAAGATATGAAAACAATCAAAGAATTTATCTGTAATCCGCTTCCCACTCCCAATTGCCATGCATCAACCGTTCTTCCTCTTCCCGACGGTACGGTTGTTTCCGCATGGTTCGGCGGCACAAAAGAAGGCACGGGCGATGTTAACATCTGGTATTCACGCCGTGACGAAAACGGTTGGAGCAAGCCAGCTTCGGTAAGCTACAATAAAAACATTCCGCATTGGAATCCCGTTCTTTTTCTTAAAGAAAACGGTGAAATCGTTCTTTTCTTCAAGGTCGGAAGAAAAATCCATTCGTGGAGAACATTTTTCAGCGTTTCAACCGACGGAGGAAAGACATTTTCAAAACCCGCCGAACTCGTAAAGGGTGACAGAAGCGACGGAAGAGGTCCCGTAAAAAACAAATGTATCCGACTTTCAAACGGCAGAATACTTGCCCCTGCATCATATGAAAACAACGGTTGGAACTGCTTTGTTGATATTTCCGACGATGAAGGAGCTACCTGGAGAAAAACTCCGAAAATCAGAACCGAACAAGCTGTTCCGATTTTCAACAGACAAAACAGCTACACCTCAAACCTTATCCCTATGATTCAGCCGACTCTCTGGGAGTCCGAGACCGGCAAGGTACATATGCTCACAAGAACATCCGTCGGCAGAGCCTACAGAAGCGATTCGAATGATTACGGCGAAACCTGGTGCGAGGCATACCGCACGGATTTATGGAACAACAACAGCGGACTTGATGTTGTAAAAGTACCCAACGGCGACCTTTATCTTCTTTCAAACCCTGTTGAAGAAAACTGGGGCGAGCGTTCTCCTCTCACTTTGCAGAAATCAACCGATAACGGCGCAACATGGGAAACCGTCCTCGTTCTCGAAGAAGAAAAGAAGGACAGCGAGTTCTCATATCCCGCAATTGAGTATCTTGACAACTCTCTTTATATAACTTATACTTATGAACGTTTGAATGTTGCGTTCTGGAAGATTGATTTATAATCTTAGTTCACACAAAATTAAAACAAAAAACATACGGTATCAATAAACCTTTGATATATTCATCAAGGTTTGAATAAACAAAAAATACACATACTAAAGGAGTAAAAAATGAAAAAATTTCTTTGCCTTGTCCTTGCATTTGCAATGGCACTTTCGCTCGCAGCCTGCGGCGGTAACACCGAACCCGAAGTTCCCGCTTTCGCTCTCACAGGAACACTCGAAGAAATTTCCGAAAAAATCTATGCAAACGAAACAGCAACAGACGAAATGGCTATTGCACCCGCAATGGAAATCGCTCTTGACGATGTTGACGGTCTCACCTACAACCTCGGTGTTGCATCTGCCGATGCAATCGAAAGAGCAGTTATTTCTGAACCCATGATCGGTTCAATTCCTTATTCACTCGCTCTTGTTAAAGCTAAGGAAGGCGCTGACATCGATGCACTCAAGAATGAAATTCTTGAAGGTGTTAACTACAGAAAGTGGCTCTGCGTTGCAGCAGAAAAGATTGCCGTTGTTAACTGCGGCGATGTTGTTATGATGATCATGGCAAGCGAAGATATCGTTGATGCTGTTCTCAACGCTTTTTCAACAGTTTGCGAAGGCAATGTTTCTGCGGTTCTCACAAGAGCAGGCGAAGTTCAGGAAGACATTCCTTTCGGTGAGCCCGTTGCAGACGACATGCCCGCAGCAATGCCCGGCGAAGATATGCCTCTCGGCGACCCCATCACACTTGAATAATTTTTGAAACAAAATAAGGCGGGTTTTATCCCGCCTTTTTTCATGAAAGGAAACCGTCATGCTTTTTTCAAGCTTAACCTTTTTATTTGTCTTTTTACCGACGGTAATCGGCATATATTACATTCTGCCGATGAAAGCCAAAAACATCTGGCTTCTTTTATCAAGCCTTTTTTTCTATTTTTATGGCGAACCGAAATATCTCGTACTGATGATTTCGGTTATAACATTCAGCTATATTTTCGGTCTGCTGACCGACCGTACAGAGGGCAAGAAACGTCTCATACTGACTATTCTCTCGGTTGCGGTCAATCTTTCCGCACTCATTTTTTTCAAATATACCGATTTCTTTATATCTACCGTTAATTCCGTTTTCAAATCGGATATCGGTCTGTTAAAGCTTGCTCTTCCCATAGGCATAAGCTTCTACACCTTCCAGGCTATCAGCTATAACATCGACGTTTACCGCAAGGATACTCCGGCACAGAAAAACCCCTTAAGCCTTGCGATGTATATATCTCTTTTTCCTCAGCTTGTCGCAGGTCCGATTGTCCGCTATACGGACGTTATGCACGACCTTAAACACAGAACACATTCTGCCGACAAGTTCTCTCTCGGCATCAGAAGATTCGTTATCGGTCTCGGCAAAAAGGTTATTATGGCGAACTCACTCGGTACGCTTTGCGAAACCTTCCGTGCCGCCGATGAAAAATCGACCTTGTTTTTCTGGCTTTATGCCGTTGCTTTCGCTCTTCAGATTTATTTTGATTTCTCGGGCTACAGCGACATGGCAATCGGTCTCGGACACATGCTCGGATTCAGATTTATTGAAAATTTCAATTATCCGTTCATATCATCATCCGTCACTGAATTCTGGCGCAGATGGCATATGTCTCTCGGAAGCTGGTTCCGTGATTATGTATATATTCCCATGGGTGGCAACAGAGTCAAAAAACTCCGTTTTCTCTTTAATATTCTGACTGTATGGTTCCTTACGGGTTTCTGGCACGGCGCAGACTGGACCTTCATTATCTGGGGACTTTATTTTGCGGCACTTCTGCTTTGCGAAAAGTTCATTTCAAAGAAAATCAAAGACAGAGTACCGAAGGTTATCGGCCATATCTATCTGATTTTTGTTGTTCTTATCGGCTTTGTAATCTTCAACGCAAACGGAATTACGGGTGCCTTTGAGGACCTTAAAGGCATGTTTACAACGGCATATCCCCTCACAACCGATATAACCTTGTATTATCTTCGCAGCTATGCTGTTATGCTTATTGCAGGTGCAATCGGGGCAACTCCGCTTCTCAAAACAGCCTGCAACAAGATAAAAGAGAACACCGTCGGCGACAAAATTCTCACCGCCGCAGAACCCGTATTCATTGCCGCAGTTCTCGTTATTGTTACCGCATATCTCATTGACGGAACCTATAACCCGTTCCTCTATTTCAGATTTTAAGGAGGCATTGTCATGAAGAAAATAAGAAATATTCTGAGCATTGCCTTTTTTGTTCTTTTCATTTTTGTTATCGGCACATCTTTCATATTTAAAGAACCTATTTCGGTTCTTGCTTCGGAACGCAGAAAAGCGGCGCAGTTTCCTGATTTTTCGATTGAAAAGGTTATTGACAAATCATTCTTTGACGGCGTTGAGGATTATCTGACAGACCAGTTTCCTCTGCGCGACAAATTCAGAGCAATAAAAGCCGCCATTCAGCTTAAAGTTTTCAATCAGAAGGATAACAGCGGCACATATTTCGTTGACGGTCATATTTCGGAAATCGATGAAACTCTCAGCGAATCCTCGGTTGAAAATGCCGCAAACAAAATGAACGCAATCTATGACAAATATCTTAAAGATAAAAACAACCGTGTGTTTTATTCAGTCATTCCCGATAAAAACTATTTTCTCGCAGAGAAAAACGGATATCCTTCATATGACTATGCAAAAATGACGGATATCCTCAAAAACAACATTTCCGATATGGTATACATCGATATTTTTGACTGCCTTTCCATCGATGACTATTATAAAACCGATTCTCATTGGAAGCAGGAAGAATTATCCTCTGTTGTTGAAAGACTCGGCGAGAAAATAGGGTTTGATACTGTTGATATGAGTGAATACACTGCCGAAAATTTTGGAGATTTCAACGGCGTTTTCGCTTCAAGACTCGCTTTCGGAATTAATCCCGATAAAATGATTTGTCTTAAAAGCGAGGCAACCGAAGCAGCCGTTGTTTATAACATTGAAACACAGAAAGAAAGTATCGGTGTTTATGATATCGAAAAGATGAAGAAAAACGACAAATACGATGTCTTTTTCTCGGGTGCTGTTCCTGTTATTTCGGCAGTCAATCCCCTTAATCCTGACGGAAAAGAGCTTGTTATATTCCGTGATTCGTTCGGTTCATCGCTTGCACCGCTTCTTCTCGGAAGCTACAGTAAAATAACTCTTGTTGACACAAGATATATTTCTTCGCAGATTATCGGTGAATATGTTGATTTTGAAAATTGCGATGTTCTGTTTATTTATAACACACAGCTTCTCAATCAGAGCTCTATGCTTAAATAATCATTGACAGACTTTTTAAAAAGTTATAAAATATTATGGTAAAAAATTGATAGGAGTGTAAAAACATGGCAGTTGAAAAGCTTAAGTATTTTGCAGGTGGAAAGTGGCTTGAGTCTTCCTGCGAAAAGTATATGGATGTTTTTAATCCCAGCACAGGCGAAGTTATTGCTCAGACTCCCTGCTGCACAAAAGATGAAGTTAACGAAGCCATCGCTTGCGCTAAAGAAGCTTTCAAGAGTTGGTCAAACGTGCCCGTAATGAAGAGAGTTCAGATTGTTTTCAAATTCCGTGAGCTTCTCGAAGAGCATATGGATGAACTCACCGAAATCTGTGCAAGAGAGCACGGCAAGGTATGGAGCGAAGCAAAGGGCGATATCCTCAAGGTTAAGGAACCCGTTGAGCTTGCTTGCTCGGCACCCTCACTTCTTATGGGCGAAAGCATGAGAGATACTTCTTCAGGTTATGATACCACTCTCTACAGAGAACCCGTCGGCGTTTTTGCAGGCATCGTTCCCTTCAACTTCCCCGGTATGATTCCCATGGGCTGGATGTCACCCCTCTGCATTGTCTGCGGCAACACAATCGTTCTCAAAGCCGCATCAATGACTCCTATGACCTGCATGAGACTTGCAGAGCTTTGGCAGGAAGCAGGTCTTCCCGATGGTGTTATCAACATTGTTACCTGCTCCAGAAACGAAGCTGAAATTTTCATGGACCACCCCGACATCAAGGGCATCACCTTCGTTGGTTCAACAAGTGTCGGTCTTCATATCTATTCAAGAGCTGCGGCAAACGGCAAGAGAGTTCAGGCTCTTTGCGAGGCAAAGAACCACGGTCTTGTTCTTGAAGATGCCGCACTCGAAAGAAGTGCAAGAGGTATCATCAACTCCTCATTCGGTTGTGCAGGCGAACGCTGCATGGCTCTCCCCGTTATAGTTGCTCAGGAAAGCATCGCTGATGAGCTTGTCGGCTATCTTGTTAAGTTCGCTAAAGAGCTCAAGCTCGGACCCGCATACGATAAGGAATCTACTCTCGGCCCTGTTGTTACCGAAGCTCACAGACAGTCCATTCTCAAGTGGATTGAAAAAGGCATCGAAGAAGGTGCACAGCTTGTTCTCGACGGCAGAAATCCCGTTGTTCCCGGCTATGAAAACGGCTTCTATGTTGGTCCCACAATCTTCGACCATGTAACAGAGGATATGACGGTCGGTCAGAGAGAAATCTTCGGACCCGTTCTCTGCGTTAAGAGAGTTAAGGATTTTGAAGAAGGTCTTGCAGTTATGAACGCCAATCCCTTTGCAAACGGCTCGGTTATCTTCACACAGAGCGGTTACTATGCAAGAGAATTCGCAAAGAGAACAGACGGCGGTATGGTCGGCGTTAACGTTGGTATCCCCGTACCCGTCGGCGTATTCCCCTTCACCGGTCACAAGCAGTCATTCTTCGGCGACCTCCATTGCCTCGGCAAGGACGGCTTCCGTTTCTACACAGAAACAAAGGCTGTTACTACCCGCTGGTTTGATGAGGAAGAGATGAAGGCACAGACCGTTGATACCTGGGACGGTTCAGTCGGTGGCGACCTTAAGTAATCAAATAAAATCAGCCCCGTATTCTCGATGAGAATACGGGGCTTTATTATGTTTCAATTAAAAATCTACCTTAAGGTCATAGTAGCAGCACTTGAAGAGCTTTTCCATTTCTTCCTGAGTGGGAATACGGGGATTTGAGCCTGTGCAAGCGTCGCCGATAGCGTTCTTTGCGATTTCGGGAAGTCTCTCAAGGAATACTTCCTCGGGAACAAAGCCCTGTTCGCAGGGATAGCTGTCTGCACCGTAGTTCTTGATGCACTGGGGAATGTTGAGCTTATCATTCATACCGCGAAGATATGCAATAAGAAGCTGAACCTTCTCTTCAACTGTTTCGCCGCCGAGGTTCATTCTGTCTGAAATCTTAGCATAACGCTTTGCAGCGGATTCAACCTTTGCATTGAATTCGATAACCTTGGGAAGATACATTGCATTAGCAGCACCGTGGATGATGTGCGCACCGTTTCCGTAATCAGCAAAAGCAGCACCTGTCTTGTGAGCCATTGAGTGAACAATACCGAGAAGAGCGTTTGAGAATGCCATACCTGCAAGGCACTGTGCGTTGTGCATCTTTTCACGGCAGCCGTTATCGCCGTTATATGAATCAACAAGGTTTTCCTGAATCATTTCGATTGCATGGAGAGCGAGGGGATCTGTATAGTCGCAGTTTGCGGTTGAAACATAAGCTTCAACAGCGTGAGTCATAGCATCCATACCTGTGTGAGCAACAAGCTTCTTGGGCATGGTTTCTGCAAGCTCTGAATCAACGATAGCGATATCGGGTGTGATTTCAAAGTCAGCAAGAGGATATTTGATACCCTTTTCGTAGTCTGTAATAACCGAGAAAGCAGTTACTTCTGTTGCTGTGCCCGATGTTGAGGGGATAGCAATAAAACGAGCTTTCTGACGGAGTTCGGGAATACCGAATACTACGCACATTTCTTCAAATGTAATTTCGGGATATTCATACTTAATCCACATTGCCTTTGCTGCGTCGATGGGTGAACCGCCGCCTACTGCAACAATCCAGTCGGGTTCAAATTCAGCCATAACTGCTGCGCCCTTCATAACGGTATCAACCGAGGGGTCTGGCTCGATGCCTTCGAAAAGCTTAACTTCGAGGCCTGCTTCTTCAAGATAAGCAACAATCTTATCAAGGAAGCCAAACTTCTTCATTGAGCCGCCGCCTACGCAAACGATAGCCTTTTTGCCTTTAATTGTTTTGAGTACCTCAAGAGAACCCTTGCCGTGGTAAAGATCTCTGGGGAGAGTAAATCTTGCCATTGGAATCATCCTCCTTAATTTTATTACAAATATATAATATCATATTTTTTTAATAAGTACAATATAAATATTTTTTATCGATATAAAAAACGGAGAGCAGTTAAGCTCTCCGTCGGTTATGTTAGATTATTGAGAACATTGTTATAAGCATAACAATCGGGTAAAGGTTGATTGAATACCAGGGAATTTCAAAAATCTCGTCATCAACCTCATATGAGATAATCATCATTCTTGTTGTTAAGGTATCTTCCTCAACGGTAATTGAGTTGTCAATAAAAATAAGTTCATCACCTATAAAATAATACTTATAACTTATTCCCTCATCATCAACAAATTCTTCAATATAGTATGTCTTATCGCCTTCGGTATGCTCATAGGATTTAACAAAATCAGGCGTAAACTCGGTGGGTACTGTTTCGAAAGCTCCCGCTAACGCTTCGGATAAACCCGAAAATTTTACATGAAAAATCGGCATATCGGGGTTAAAAATAATAACATCTTCACTATCAGCAATTATTCTGATAACGCTGCCGTCAAGGTCAACCTCACTCACTGCCTTATCGCCTTTGGAATAAAGCCTCTGGGTCATGGAGGTGTAGCCGTCATCAATGGTATAATCAAGCACAATACCTGTTACCCCATGGGCTTCGCTATGCCATTTTTCAGCTTTGGTGGGTTCTGCTTCCGTTGCCGAAGCACTTACGCAGAAAATCACTCCGAGAATAAGTGCGAATAAAATCGAAATAAGATGTTTTTTCATGGTTATTCCTCCTAATGATACTATCCCGAATCGGGATATATTAATTATACCATAACGGTATAATATTGTCAAGAATTTGTTTGAGGTTTAATATGAGATTAAAAGAATTGAGAATAAGCAGAGGCGTTTCACAGCTCAAGCTTGCGCTTGACCTTAATATGAATCAAAACAGCATAAGCCGCTACGAAACCGGTGTTAGGCAAGCTGACTATGAAACGCTGATTGCCTTTGCGGATTATTTTAATGTTTCTGTTGATTATCTTCTTGAAAGAACGGATAATCCGACTTTTCTTTCAAAATAATTACGGCAGAATTCTGTTTGTTGTTATAAATTCAACACCCAGCGCACAAAGGATATCCATTGCGGGAAGTCTGTCAACAGTCCATGCGGCACAGGTTATTCCCCTGCCCTTTATATCGTCAATCTTAAAGAGATTGGCGATTTTTTTATGATTAAATGCAATTGCGGTGCTATTTTCCTCGGCAAAATCAATACTTTCATCGCTGATTTTTGAAACAAGATACCAAAGCTCAAAATCCGAATCCACATTGCGGAGAGCTTCAAGTCTTTCACTGTTAAAATCAATTATAAGAGGTTTCACCTTCAGATTTTTGCCTTTTACAATTTCAATCAAGCCCGCCATATCCTCGGGATTTCCGCCTTTGACTTCAATCATGGCACGCATCGAATATTCTTCGCAGATTGCAAGTGCTTCTTCGAGCGTGGTGATTTTAAGGTCGGGATAATTCTCAATGCCGTTGCCCTTGTCAATTTTAAGCTCCATGATTTCAGCTAATGTGAAGTCACTCACATTTCCTTCGCCGTCGGTCATTCTGTCAACGGTATCATCGTGCATGAGAATCCATACACCGTCTTTTGTGGGTGCGATATCAAATTCCGCCGCATAATAACCTGCTTTCCCCGCTTCAGCAAGTGCGGGTGCTGTATTTTCGGGTGCAACGTTTGAAAGACCTCTGTGTGCTGTGAGATTAACGGCTTTTTCTGTCAAAGCGGAAACACTTAAATCAATGTTAATAGTAGGAACAATCTTTTCAATTGCCAAAAATAATGCGATTATTATAACCAAAGGTATAAATATTTTTATTATCTTTTTCATAATTACCTCAAAGGAAAAATGCCCGTCAAAACGACGGGCAAATAATTTATTTGTTGAAATACTGGGGAAGGAATTCCTTGTGTGCTTCCTTAAGCTCGTTGAAGCACTTAACGGTCTTTTCGTAGTCACCTACAAGAGGATGAACAAGAAGACCCTTAATTGCATAATCATCGTCGCCTGTGATTGCAGCCTTAACAGCATACTTTTCGTATGTCTTTACAACTCTCATGAGACCTACAATATGGTCATTGATTTTTTCGGTTACGGGAACGGGTGTTGCGCCGTCTGCACCGATAACAGCCGCAATTTCAACAATATCGTCATCAGCCATAAAAGGAAGAGTACCGTTATTCTTGATATTTACAACGTGAACATCCTTCTTATCGTTTGCAATTGAATCAATAAGCGAAACAGCAGCAAGCGAATACTTGTGACCTCCTCTCTTATCGAGAAGTGCAGGCTTTGTAACAATTTCCTGATTCTGATACATTTCAAGAAGCTGTTCTTCAATTTCCATGCAAACCTGAGCTCTTGTTTTATCATCTTCTCTCTGGTGAGCAAGCTTTGCTTCACGGCAGTAATAATACTGGAGATATGATGAGGGAAGTCCCTGAACGGTCTTGAGGCAGTCGATTGAGAAACCGTCGTCCTTGATATTTGCCATAACCTTGGGTGAGAAACCGCTTTCAATAAGACCGGGAAGAAGCTCCTCGCCGTTCTTCTTGACAGAGGTAATCCAGCTGAGGTGGTTAAGACCTACATATGTAATCTCACTGTCCTCACCTGTGATTTCCTTAACATCGTCAAGCATATCAATGGGAACATTGCAAAGACCGATATTCTTTACATTGGTGTGGTTAAGTATAAACTCGGTGATGATACCCGAGGGATTTGTGAAGTTGATAAGCCACGCATCGGGACAGATAGCTTCGATTCTGTCGCAGATGTTCTTGATAACGGGGATTGTTCTCTGCGCCTTGAAGAAACCGCCGATACCGGTTGTTTCCTGACCGATGAGGTTATATTTCTTGGGAATACTTTCGTCAAGATGACGGCAGGGAAGCTTACCTACACGAATCTGTGTTACAACGAAATCTGCACCCTGAAGTGCTGTGTCGAGGTCATCTGTGAAAACGACTTCGCAGTCGTCGCCGACATTCTTTAACATTCTGACACAAAGGTCGCCTACGATATTTCTTTTTCTTTCGTCGATATCCATGAAGGATATTTTCTTGAGCTTAAGGCTGTCCTTTGCCTTAAGGAAACCGTCAACAAGCTCAGGGCAATATGTGCTGCCCGAACCGATTACTGCAACATTAATTTCTCTCATTGTTATCTATCTCCTTATCCTGCATAATCCTGCATAATCCAATTGATGCAACCTGTTACGGGGAGTGCGTCAAGCTTTATGAACTTAAGCTTCTTGCCGCTGAATTCTTCAGCCTTGGAAAGAAGCATATCAAGATAAAACTTGTTGTCAAGCTTAACGTTAATTGAACCCGAAAGAACAACCTCTACTTCACCGTCGCCGAAATCAAGCTCGTTTGAAAGAGCCGAAATAAGCTGTGCGCCTCTGATTGCCATTCTTTCGCAATAATCACGGGCGGGTCTATCGCCCTGCTTTGTAGCTTCAAAGAAGAAGCCGACCATATCCCTGATGTAATCTCCGCCGTCTTCTCCTTCGATTTTTTCGATAAGGCCGAGGACCTCGCCTCTGTCCTTAAAGCCGTATTTATCCATAACCATGGGAGTGATGAGTGTCTTTTCAAGACCGAGGAAAAGCTCGTTATAAACAAGTCGGAAAGCTTCGATAACGATGTTACCGCCTCCCGAGATATCGCCTGAAAAATCGCCGAGACCTGCAAGCTGGAGCATCTTCCCGTCGAGTCCGATACCGTTGCAGCAAACACCTGTGCCGCAGTTATAACCGATTGCACTCTTGCCTGTTGCACCTGCTTTTACAACGATGAATCCGTCATTGAAAACTTCAAAGTTATCAAGTCCCTTTTCACGGAGCTTTCCGCACATGATGTCGTACTGATAGGGGTGGTCGATACCCGCAAGACCCATAAGAGTGAAGCTTACGTCTTCAAGCTTGATACCTGCTTTTTCGCAAAGGTCTTTAAGTCCGTTCATAATGATATCGCTTGCACCGTCAAATGCGGTTTCGAGATTTTCATGGTTGCTGCCTGCACCCGTTACGGTTTCAAGCATATTTTTATTTTCATCAAAAAGGGCAAAAGCGGTTTTTGTTCCGCCGCCGTCAACACCGATATAATATTTCATATTTATCTCCTTTTTAGTAACCGCTGATTAAATCGGGTTGCGATTATCAGCAAGATAATTTTTTGTCAGAAAAGTCAAAAAACGCAGACAATACTTTGTGTATTAACGAGTGTTTTTGGCGTTTATGACGGAAAAGAAGTCGCTGAGAATTGTGACCGAGATTTATTCGGCGGTTACCCCTTCAAAGAATTCTTCGCAGACTTCATCAAGGCAGTACTTACCGCGTCTGATGGGTTCTCTGTCTATCCACATACCGTTTGTGAAATCGGGGAACGCAACGGGTGCGCTTCCGAGTGCGATTGACTGCTCTGAAAGGCATGTAACAGCCATCATAACCGCTGTGTCGTAAACGTCAATGGGAGGCTTCTCGTCGAGTCTTACGCTTTCTGCAAATGCAGAAAGAACAAGATAGTCCATACCGCCGTGACCTGCGTGAACACCGTCCTGCTGATACTTCCTCCAAAGAGGATGCTCATACTTCTCACGATAGCTCTCGAAGTCCTCGGGATGGTGCATCCAGTCGCCTTCAACATGTTCTGTCTGACCCTCGATATAAATCGATTCGCCGTCTTCCATATAAATACCCTTTGTGCCCTGAACACGGTATGCTCTTGAATAGTGTCTGGGAAGTGAGCAGTCGTGGGTGAGAACAACCGTTTCACCGTTTGCACACTTGAGCATTGTGGTTACGATATCGCCTTCGTTGAAGCTGTAGTTTGCAAGGTCGTAATCCTCGCCCTTGTTATTCTTAATCCACTCATTGAGACCTCTCGATTTGCTTGCCATTGAAACGAGCGAAACAAATCTGTTGCCTCTGTTGATGCCGAGGACCTTGGTGATGGGTCCGAGCTGATGAGTGGGATAAAGCTCGCCGTTGCGAAGCTGGAAATTGAAGAGTCTGCCGTGTCTGTTTTCTCTGCCGAGGCTGATTTCGTCACGCAAATCGTGCTGATATCCGCCTGCCATATGTATGATTTCACCGAAAACTCCCTGCTTAACCATATTGAAAATAGCCATTTCGTTTCTGTCATAGCAGCAGTTTTCAAGAAGCATACAGAATTTGCCTGTTTCTTCGCTGGTGCGTACAAGCTGCCAACATTCTTCGATGCTTGCGGCACCGCCGACTTCCATTGCAACATGAATACCTGCTTTCATTGCATCAACGGCAATTCTTGAATGGGTAATCCATGTTGTGGCAATATATACACCGTCAAGATTTTCTTTTTCGAACATCTCTTTGTAGTCAAGATAGAAGTTTGCATCCGTGCCAACTTCTTCCTTGACAATTTCAGCGCCTCTCTTGGCTCTGTCTTCATATTTATCACAAACAGCAGGAACTCTTACTCCGTCACATTTGAGAAGTTCACGGAGCATACCCGAACCTCTGCCGCTTGTGCCGATAATACCGATATTAACAAATTCTTTCATAGCAGATACCTCTGTAAAAATAAAAGTAACCGTCGGACATTCTCCGACAGTTACCATTATAAAACAACTTTTCAAAAAAGGCAATATTATTTAAAATATCTTTTAAAATGTTTTTGCCATTTCATGAGATAAAGGGTTATCATTTTAGTGAGTGCAATGTCGTACATAACAAAAGCGACCGTACCCATACCCAACAAAATGGGATATGCCATCATTCCGAACTCCTCGGTTTCATCAATGGTAACACCCATAAGCTTTATCATCAGATAATACGAAACCGCCATGGTTGAGGCAAAGGTAAGCACTTTTATTATCCAGCCGATAACGGCGGGAGTTTTTGCTTCAATAACGGATTTGAGTATCGGATAATAACCGAAGAACGCAAGATACATCACTGCAACCTCTTTATCGGGAACAAGCAACATTCCGAGAATTGCAACCGTACAGTAAACACCAAAAGCCCATTTTTTATCAATTTCAATAACAACAAAAACTATAAACAGACCCGCAACGGCGGGAAGAGCATATGTTAAAAACGGAATGATTGCAACCGAAATCATCAGCACAAGCGATACCGCCGCAACAATTCCGCCTATGGCACATTTTGAACTTTGTTTCATATTTCAACCTCAACAACACGGAATAAGGTCGCCGCCGAAACATTCGCAGCAGCAGTCTGCACAAATAAGACCCGTGCACATATCACAGCCGGAACAACCGCCTTTTTCTTTTTCTCTGCGTTCGGTTTTGTATCCTCCCGAACGGGCATTGTTCACCTTGTTATAAGCCATTTTATAGGTGTTGTTTGACGGATCGAGATTGCTTGCAGTCGCAAAATTCTTTGCCGCCTCTTCAAGCCAGCCTCTTTTCTGCTGAATCGTTCCTTTAAGATAATACCATTGTGCATCTCTTCCGTATTCGGGCATACCGTCAAGAAGAATCTGTGCATCGTCAAGTCTGCCCGAATTGATTTTTGCTCTTATATCGGAATAGTCGGTATTCGCCGCACCGGACGAAGCACCACCCATAACAATCGCATCGTAAGCGGCGTTGAGTTCATCAACCATGTGCTGATTATTGCTTTCCTGATATCTTCTGAGCAATTCGCGGTAAGCGGCATTGACCTGCTCCATTCCCGCACCTTGGGGAATCCCGAGAACTTCATATGGATTTCTCATTGACTGCCTCACTCCACAGTATAAATATTTTTCTCTTTCGTTTCACGTCTGTATTTTTTCAGCACTCTTTCCGCACTGAAATCAAGACCGTCCAGAACTATATTTTCAAGTATATCCTCAAAGCGTTTTTTCTCAAGCATATCAAGTGCTTCAAGAGCATTGCTCTGAGTAAGATTAAGCATAGCCGTAACCCTCTGAACAAATTCCGTTCTTATCTTTTCAGTTTTAATTTCAATATATTCTGCAGAAAACGGATTGAAGCTTCCGTTTTTCAAATCAGCCTCAAGGTCATCCGCAGCGTCAAGAATATAAACATATCTGCCGACCATATATCCGAGATAATAAAGAGAATTTTTTCTTTCCCCGTCAAAACCGAGCGAAAATATTTTTCCCAAAGCATCGGCACTCGGATGCGCCGCTTCATCAATACAAACTCCTTGCTTTTTCTCGGTATCCGACTGAATTTTCATTGACTCTCCGATAATCTTGTCAATATCGGGGGCAAGACGTTTCGCCTTTCTGTGCATAAGAAAAATAACCGGATAAAGAAGATATGCAATAAGCTTCGACTTGAATCCGCCGTCATGCATATTATCGAGAATTTTATAAAACACGGTTATTATTATTGCGTGTGAACAAAAATCAAGAGTTTCTCTGCTCTGACATATCATGCATTTTTTTGCGGGATTATACGGGCATTTCTTTTTGACAAACGAACAGCCGTTTTCTTCCGCCGCAAGACGAAGCACCGCCGCAAAGGCAAAATCATAGCTCAGAAAGAGCTGAGCTATCGGAGAATAATTTCTGCCGAGTGCCCTGCACAGCGAACAATATATACCTCTGTAAAGCTCATAATCCTTTACTTTCATTTCAGGCTTGAAGGCTTTGACATATCCGAGCAAACTCAACCCTCCGATAAATTATTACAGTATATTTTATATTATTTTTTAATGCAATCGGTTAACATATTGTAAACTTTTCGTTCATCATTATGTTATTTCAAATTCATTCTCACCCTTCGCAAGGTCAAAAGCTTTATCGGAATAACGGAATTCTGCTTTGACTCCGTCGGGGATTGAAATGTTAAATTTCACCTCACCAGAGTTGTTTTCATAGCTCACCGCAACAATTCCCGCAGGTATTTTCATGCTTCCGCTCATTCTTTTGAAACGGTCAACTGATTTCGGTGAGATAACAAGCGAAGTATATCCGACGGAATTTTCCGCCTGCTTAATTCCGAGAAGATACTCAAAAATATAAGCAACGGTTGAACCGAACATCGGATGGCTGTGGGAACGGCTTCGGTTACTGTCCCAATACTCGTGGAATGATGTTGCGCCGTTTCTTCGCCAATGCTCATAGCCCTGTTCACCGTTGTTTGTCATAAGGTCAACGGCAAGGTCGCTGTCGCCATTTTCGAAAAGCACACGTGTAACAATATCCGTTGCAAAAATTCCCGTATCGTAAAATCCGAGCTTTTTATAATATCGAACAAGATTTTCGTAGGTCTTTTCGTTACCGAGTCCGAGGTCAACGGCAAAGGAATTCGCGCCCTGAACATTCATGACAAAATTATCGTCAAAGGTGTTGAAATAAGCCGCGGTTATTGCACCCTTGCGGTATATAATCTTTTCTTCATATTCCGCAACATCTTCGCTTTTGCCGATAATCTCCGCTATTTCACACATCTGTTTCAATGATTTGACCATAAAATAGGTGTTGACCATCGGTGCGGGAAGAATCACCTGCTGATTGTGAGAAGTGATATCTCTGTCGGGATAAAGAATATTCGGTCCGCACCAGTCGCCCAGACACCATTCACCTTTTTTATCGCTTGTGACAAGTCCGTAATCGGAGTGAGTTTCAAGATATTCGATATAGCGGCGCATATTGTCATAGTATTTTACGAGAATATCTTTGTCGCCATAGTGTTTATAAATCTGATAAGGCACTTCAACAACAGCGCATCCCCATCCGCCGGGTCCTCCGCCGCTTCGGATATAGGGTGCGGTATACTGAATATGACCGCTGAGAACATCCTGACAGTCTGCGATATCCTGCATCCATTTTTCATAAAAGCTTCTTGCATCAAGCACAGACAAAACCGCATGGCAGGTTACCTGACCGTCGCCCGTGTATCCCCTTCTTTCAAGATGAGGACAGTCGGACGGATGACCCGTGTGCATATTGCAAAGCATAGTATGAATGAAGGTTTTATATATCCAGTTGAGCGTTTCGCTGTCGCAGTCAAAGGTTGATGAAACGGGCACATCGGCATGAATTACCTTGACACATTCGGGCACGGCATTTCCGATAACCTCAAAATATCTGAATCCGAACCATGTGAACTCAGGCTGAACGGTCATCTCTTTTCCGTTTGAAACAAAAGTGAACTGCTGAGAGTGAACATGAGTCGGGTCAAGGCTTCCGTCGGTCAAAGCCTCTTCCGAAAAATTAACAACGATTTTTTCACCCTTTTCCGCTTTTATCTTAAGGACAGGATAACCCGTGGTATTTTCACCGCAGTCGTAAACAACAGCCGATTCGCTTTCCTTGATTTTTGTAACGGGAAGCTTCTTTATAAGCTTATCCCACGGGCAGTCCGTTGAGCAGTATTCTGTTTCGAGAGTTTCGGTCGGAACGGCATTTATCCATGACGAATCGTCAAAATCGGTGTCAAAGCAATCCTCGTAATCCGAACAATCCCAATGCTCATACCTAACAAAATTATAGTCCTTGACACAACTTTCTTTTATGCGGCAGTTTTTATCGGACACAAAACGGGATATACCGTTTTCACTTTCTGCCGTTATGCAATAAATCGCTTTCGGAAGTCCGAAAATGCGGTTGTCGAACGTATACCAACCGCCGCCGTAGTGAATTGCAATGCAGTTTTTACCCTCTTTGACAAAAGGTGTTATATCAAAATCGGGAACATAAATTCTGTGCGCAGAAATAACCTCGTCAACAGGGTCACAGGTTGCTTCAAAATCGGAGGAAAGGGGCAGAAATGTATCCGGATTTATACATTTGCCGTTGATATAACACTTAAAGAAACCGAGCCCGAGCACATTGAGTATCACCCTGTCGGCGGAACCGATTTCAAAATACCCTCTTAAAACTAAAAAGCTTTTTGCGGTACGATTTTCGGCACCCACCCATTTTGCGTTATAAAAAAATTGTTCACGGGTCATTTTATTTTCTCCTTTGGCAATCGCATTTATATTTTAAAGTATATCATATACGTACAATTTGTCAAAAGAAAAATCCCCGTTCTTACGAACGAGGATTCCTGGCTGGGACGGCTGGATTTGAACCAGCGAATGACAGAGTCAAAGTCTGTTGTCTTACCGCTTGACGACGCCCCAATATTCAATATTAAAATACGCAAAGCACATGGCTTTGCGTAACTTCAATCTAAATGGGGTGGCTGATGGGATTCGAACCCACGACCTCCAGGGCCACAACCTGGCACTCTAACCAACTGAGCTACAGCCACCATTTGGAAACTGCGGCTTTTTAAAGCCGCAGTTCTGGCGCGCTTGAAGGGACTCGAACCCCTGACCCACTGCTTAGAAGGCAGTTGCTCTATCCAGCTGAGCTACAAGCGCATAATGGAGCGGGTGATGGGAATCGAACCCACACGACCAGCTTGGAAGGCTGGGATTCTACCAT
>JAZSDF010000127.1:0-3990 GCA_045531035.1 Acutalibacteraceae bacterium
TGGTGGAAGAGGGTGGATTCGAACCACCGAAGTCGTTGACGGCAGATTTACAGTCTGCTCCCTTTGGCCGCTCGGGAACTCTTCCATATTAAATTGGAGCTGGTGGACGGACTCGAACCCCCGACCTGCTGATTACAAATCAGCTGCTCTACCAACTGAGCTACACCAGCATTTTTGCCGTGTTCCGTAGAACGCTTGACTAATATATCATATATTTCTCATTAAGTCAAGCATTTTTTTGAAAAATTCCGATAATTTTTATGTTTTCTTATTTTATTCATTAATTACATATTTCAAATTAAAAGCGGCCTGCATCTCTGCAAGCCGCTTTGTTATTTTAGAAAATGTCAAGAGCGATTACCGAATAAAGAAGTTCGGGAACCATAATGAGGAACTTGGGAAGCCATTCGATGAATGCATATGCTGCAAGGCCCATGAAGCTGGGAACAAGACCGAGATTATATTCGGTTTCGCTTGTTGTGTTATCGCCTGTGAAGGTGATTTCGTTCTTGCCTGTTTCCTTTGTGAGGGTGAATGAATCATGGCAGGTTACCTTGGGTTCTTCGTTGACATCAATGATATTGCCGTTTTCGTCTGTTGTGTAGTCCGAAACAACATAGGAATTAACTGTAAGAGTTCCGCCGTCAACGGAGAATGTGCTGAAGATACCGCCTTCATAATCGGGGTTCTGCTCATCCCAGTTTTCACCGTTCCAATAATTACCGCCGCTTCTCTGAATTGTGAGAGCATCGATGAAATCTGTCTTAAGGAAGTGATTTGCAAGGAAAGGACGGACCTCATATCTCTTTGCACCTGCTGTGCCCGAAAGAATATAAATTGCGCCGTCGTTGTTAACCTTGTTTGCCTTGAGGGGCTTTGTTCTGAGATACTGATGGTCGTGACCGCTGAGAACAAGGTCTACGTCACATTCGTCAACAACTCTTGTGAGTGACTTCTGGAGATAAAGAGCGTCGGGCCACTTTGCGTCCTTACCGAGTGAATAGGGTGACTTGTGCATAAGAACGATTTTCCAATCCTTATCTGTGCTCTTAAGGTCGTTTTCAAGCCATGTGAGCTGGGGAATTGAAATTGCAAGAACATCGTTTGTGTTGACAACTGCAAAATGAATGTTGCCGTAATCAAATGAATAGTTTACACCGTCTTTTGTCTGAACGCTTTCGGTTGTATCAAGGTTAAACATATTGTTGAACCAATTTTCAACGCCGAGACCGTCGTGGTTACCTGCAACGGGAGCGAGAGTTGTGCTCAGGTTGATTGCCTTCATTGCGTTGTCATAGTAATCCCATTCTTCGTTGGTGCTGTCGTCGGTAAAGTCACCGAGGCAGGTCATGAATTCTGCTGTGGGCATTGTTTTGAAAGCCTGTTCAACAACTCTTGCTGCTCTGTTGAAATTATCCTGATTGCCTGCCTGAACATCGGCAAAGGTAATGAAATCAACCTTGCTGTCGCCGTTATCGGTAACGAATGTACCTGCGGGGCTGCGAACTATTTCGTCACCTACATCGTAATAATATGTTTTGCCTGCTTCAAGACCTGTTACGGTTGCCTTGTGAACATAGTTGCCTTCCCATTCGAAAACATCCGCATATTCAATCTTTGCGTTAACGGGATTGCTGTTTTCATCAATGATTTCAACAACGCTTGAAGTTTTTGTCTTTGTGTACCATGTGATACCTCTCTGTGCATCTCTGCCGTACATTACAACGGAAATGCGGAAGGGAGTTGTGTCACCGATGATTCCGGGTTCTACAGGAGCGGAGCCACCTTCCGAAGGAGCGGTTGTGTCTTCTGCTGCAACTGTTATGTTCTCTGCGGTGACTTCATCGGCATAAACAGATGTTGAAGCAACGCCGAAAACAAGCGAAACGCTGAGAACAAGAGCGATAATTTTCTTCAAATTAAGCATTTTTGTTTTCCTTTCTGTTTACATCAAAGAGCAATTCTTGTGTCCCACTTGGGATACCATTCGCCTGTACGGCAGTTTCTTGCTCTGAGGAAGATTTCATCGTCATAAACCTCAACGATGTATGTGAGACCTGAGCCATTGCCGCCTTCTTCGCCGTCTTTGTTTTCAATTGAAAGAGCGGGAACATTTACAGAATGGAAGCCTTCAATCTGCTGATAGCTGTACTGACTGAAGCCTGCATGAAGGTGACCTGTGATAAGAACAACTGTGCTGTCATTTGCGTGCTTTGCAAGGGTAGCCTTGATTTCGTCACTCTGGTCGCCTACGGAACCTGCTTCTTTGTTGGTACCGTTACCCCATGTTGTGGGAAGGTTGTGAGTGAGCTTGAGGGGCTGATGAAGAATAACAAATACGGGCTTACCTTTTTCGGTTGCTATTTCATTATCAAGCCATTCAAGCTGTTCAACGCTGATATATGCTTCTTCAAATTCGGTCTTATCCGAACCCATAACGATAAACTTATAGCCGTTTACATATTCGGAATAAGCGAATTTTCCTTCAGAATAAACTCTGTCTGCGATTGTTTCTTCGCCGTTGAGAGCATCAATAAATGTATAAAAACGGCTTGTGCTCTGGCTGTAGGCACGGAGTCTGATATCGTGGTTACCTGTTGCCATGATGAAACGTGTATCAATGGGAGCAAGCTCATCATAAGCAAGCTGATATTCCTCTGCAAGACCGTTTTCAGCGATATCACCGATACCGACAACAGCATCAAGTCTTTCGGCATTGCGAAGGTCAATGCACGCCTCCTGGAAAGACTGATATCTGTCAAACATATAGTTTGAAACCTGAGGGTCTGCAACTGTTGCAAAAACAAGCTTTGCATCGGGCTTTGCAGCTTTGATTACATCGGTTGTTGACGGTGCAACAACGCCACCGTTGAACGAATAGATAACCGACATAATGAGTGCAAAAAGTTTAAAGAAGATTTGCTGAACAAAATTCAATGCCATAACTTTACCTCCAAAAATTAAATATATAATAATTTACCACTAAAATAAAAAAAAGTCAATAAACAAAAAAGCAACACTTCTCAATTGACAAGTTTATACAAAATCTTTGCAAAAAAATACACTAATTTGGATTAAATATAGGGTTTACAAAAATAAAGAAAAGTGTTAGTATAATCAATGGTGTATTATTATTTACCATATATATTTTTTAGGAGGAAAAAGACTATGGCCAGAAAAATGAAGACCATGGACGGTAACAACGCCGCTGCATGGGTATCATATGCCTTCACAGAAGTTGCAGGCATCTATCCCATCACTCCGTCAAGCCCCATGGCAGACTATGTTGACCAGTGGTCAGCACAGGGTATGAAGAACATCTTCGGCACAACCGTTAAGGTTGCCGAAATGCAGTCAGAAGCAGGTGCGGCAGGTACTGTTCACGGTTCACTTGCAGCAGGTGCTCTCACCACAACCTACACTGCATCACAGGGTCTTCTTCTTATGATCCCCAACATGTACAAAATCGCAGGTGAACTCCTTCCCAGCGTTTTCCACGTTTCGGCACGCTGCGTTGCTTCACATGCTCTTAACATCTTCGGCGACCATTCAGACGTTTACGCCTGCCGTCAGACAGGTTTCGCAATGCTCGCTGAAACAAACACTCAGGAAGTTATGGACCTCGGTGCTGTTGCACACCTTGCATCAATCAAGGGCAGAGTTCCCTTCATCAACTTCTTCGACGGTTTCCGTACATCCCACGAGCTCCAGAAGATTGCTGTCTGGGATTTCGAAGACCTCAAGGAAATGTGCGACATGGACGCTGTTGAAGCATTCCGCAAGAGAGCTCTCAACCCTGAAAGACCCGTTATGCGCGGTTCACACGAAAACGGCGACATCTTCTTCCAGCACAGAGAAGCTTGCAACGCTTACTATGATGCTCTTCCCGCAATCGTTGAAGAGTATATGGATAAGGTTAACGCAAAGCTCGGCACAAACTACAAGCTCTTCAACTACTACGGTGCACCCGATGCAGAGAGAGTTATCGTT
>JAZSDF010000048.1:0-13080 GCA_045531035.1 Acutalibacteraceae bacterium
CCAATGGCAAAAGCAAAATTTGAACGTAGCAAGCCCCACGTTAATATCGGTACCATCGGTCACGTTGACCATGGTAAGACAACTCTTACAGCTGCTATCACAAAGACCCTCGCTATGAAGGGCGGCGCAGACTTCATCGACTACGCTAACATCGATAAGGCTCCCGAAGAAAGAGAACGTGGTATCACAATCAACACAGCTCACGTTGAGTATGAAACTGACAACCGTCACTATGCTCATGTTGACTGCCCCGGCCACGCCGACTATATCAAGAACATGATCACAGGTGCTGCACAGATGGACGGTGCTATCCTTGTTATCGCTTCAACAGACGGCCCCATGGCTCAGACTAAGGAACACCTTCTTCTTGCTCGTCAGGTTGGCGTTCCCAAGATCATCGTTTTCATGAACAAGGTTGACCAGGTTGACGATCCCGAACTTCTCGAGCTCGTTGAAATGGAAATCCGTGAAACACTTGCTGAGTACGGCTTCGACGAAGAAGCTCCCATCATCAAGGGTTCAGCTCTTAAGGCTCTCGAATATGCAGGCGGCGACACATCAGATGCTTCACTTGCACCCATCTGGGAACTCATGGATGCTGTTGACAGCTACATTCCCACACCCGACAGAAAGGCAGACCTTCCCTTCCTTATGCCCGTAGAAGACGTATTCACCATCACAGGCCGTGGTACAGTTGCTACAGGTAGAGTTGAAAGAGGTCAGCTCAAAACTTCAGAAGAAGTTGAAATCGTTGGTCTTACTGATGAAAAGAGAAAGACTGTTGTTACAGGTATCGAAATGTTCCGCAAGATCCTCGACTATGCAGAGGCTGGCGACAACATCGGTGCTCTTCTCCGTGGTGTTCAGAGAACTGAAATCGAACGCGGTCAGGTTCTTTGCAAGCCCGGTTCAATCAACCCCCACACAAAGTTCAAGGGTCAGGTTTACGTTCTTACTAAGGAAGAAGGCGGCCGTCATACTCCCTTCTTCAACAACTACCGTCCTCAGTTCTATTTCAGAACAACTGACGTTACAGGCGTAATCAACCTTCCCGAAGGCACAGAAATGTGCATGCCCGGCGATAACGTTGACATGGATGTTGAACTCATCACTCCCATCGCTATCGAAAAGGGTCTCCGCTTCGCTATCCGTGAAGGCGGCAGAACTGTTGGTTCAGGCGTTGTTATCGAAATCAACGAATAATTAAAAAACTATTTTTGAGAGCAACCTTAGGGTTGCTCTTTTTTTATAAAAAAAAACACCGTTTCCTCTGCTTTTTAAAACAGATGAAAACGGTGTTCATTATATTCCGAATATGAGATTGAGCATCAGCGCACCTATAACTCCGGGTAAACCGAGAATAATAAACGATACAATACTGTACCAGTTGACTGCAACGGTAACTCCTGTTATCATTCCGACAAGATTTACGGCACACATTCCTGCAAGTCCCTGAAAAGCGGATTTCAAAAAACTGACTCCGCCTTTTTCGCTTTTAATCATCCACCACAGTACACAAACGGTACTAATGACCGCTGCGGATATAAAAGCGAAATTCATAGGGTAACCTCCCTGCCAAAAACAGAGATTTCAGCACATTCAATTCCACATTCTTTTGCTCTTTTTAAAAGATATCTGTAAAGTGCTTTGAGAGACTGTATTTCATATATAATTGAGTCAAGCAAATCTTCGTTCGTTTCATTTTCAAATCGGCTGTAAGCACTTTCAAGCTTCTGTGATGTATCCCTTATTTGAGAAACAATGCTGTCGGTTACAGGTACAACGGGCTTTCTTATAACGTCGTAGTAAAAAATCTTTGCATTTTTTAAAATTTTTTCCATATTTTCAGTCCTCCCGATAAATATTCTATGGAAATTGTTGGACAAATATGATAGAATAATACAGATAATATAACAAATTTATTCGGAGGCATAAATATGAACTTATATCCTATAAAACTCAACCCCTATGTTTCGGAAACAATCTGGGGCGGAAAAAAGCTTATTGAAGAATACGGTGTTAAAACCGAAAAAAATAATGCAGCGGAAGGCTGGATGCTTTCGTGCCATGAGGCGGGCTCAAGTGTAGTTGCAAACGGCGAATTTGCAGGCAAACCATTTGCCGATGTTGTTAAAGAAAATCCCGTTCTTTGCGGAAAAAACGCCGATAATTTTAAGGATTTTCCTATTCTTATCAAATTCATTGATGCGATGGACAATCTCTCTGTGCAGGTGCATCCCACAAAGGAATATTGCGAGAAAACGGGCAGGGGACAGAGCAAAACTGAATGTTGGTATATCATCGATGCCGAGGAGGACGCATACCTCATTCTTGGCTTTGAGGATAAAATCACACCTGAAGAATTCAAAAAGGCTATTGAGAACAATACACTCACAGATTATGTGAGCAAAGTACCAGTCAAGAAGGGTGATTTCTTCTTTATTGAGTCAGGAACACTTCACGCTATCTGTAAAGGTATATTACTTGCCGAGGTTCAGGAAAGCTCCAATACAACCTACCGCATCTATGACTATAACAGAGTCGGAAACGACGGAAAACCAAGGGAACTCCATGTTGAAGACGGTGCTGCAGTTACAAAGCTTGAAAAGTATTCGCAGCCTGACTTCTGTAAAGGTGGTAACCTTGACACACCTGAACGCAGACTCCTTGCAGACTGTCCTCTTTTCAAGGTCTGGAAGCTTGATTTGGACGGTGAAATCAGCGGAAATGCTGATGAAAATTCATTTGTTTCTCTCCTCATTATGGACGGAAACGGCACACTTGATGTTTGCGGAGAAACCGTTTCACTCACCAAGGGCGAAAGCATATTCATTCCCGCAAATGCAGGTGAATATAAAATAAACGGTAAAATGGAAATTATCGAAACAAGGATATAAAATGGCGATTGTAAGTATACAAAACTTAAAAGTCGATTTTGGCGGTAAGGTGCTGTTTGAAAACGTTTCGTTCGATGTGAATCAGGGTGATTTTGTCGGACTTATCGGAGCAAACGGTACGGGTAAAACAACTCTTTTCAAGGTTATACGAGGCGAAATCGAACCGACCGAGGGCGGTGCGTTTATTTCAAAAACAACCAAAGTGGGATATCTTGAACAGCATGCCTGTCAGGGCTCTGTCAGAACGGTTTATGATGAGGCGTTGAGTATTTTTGAACCTCTTATGGAAATTGAAAGAGAGCTTGAAGAAATCGCTGTTTCAATCGATGCCTGTATCGGCAACACCGATGAACTTATTGAAAGGCAGAACAAGCTCCATGAGCAGTTTCAGGAGCAGGAGGGTCTGACTTATAAAAGCAGAACCCGTTCCGCACTCCTCGGTCTCGGATTTTCCGAAAATGATTTTACTCTGACCTGCGACAAATTAAGCGGCGGTCAGCGTTCAAAACTGAGCATGTGTAAGCTTCTTCTGAGCGGTTCGGAGGTTCTGCTTCTTGACGAACCGACAAATCATCTTGATATTTCCGGTACGGAATGGCTTGAAGAATTTCTCTCAACATTCAGAGGCACGGTTATCGTAATTTCACATGACCGTTATTTTCTAGACAAAGTAACCAATAAAACGGTTGAGCTTTCACACGGAAAATGCCACTATTCAAAAGGGAATTATTCAACCTATCTCAAGCTTAAGGAAGAACGTCTTGAAAGCGAAAGACGCCAATACGAAAATCAGATTGAAGAAATCAAACGAATAGAAGGTATAATCGAACAGCAGCGTTCATTTGCGAGAGAAAGAAACTTTATAACCGCAGAGAGCAAAAGAAAAATGCTCGAAAAGAAGAAAGCGGAATTGGTGATTCCCGATCCTCCTCTTTCAAAAATGCGAATGAAATTCACTCCTGTCTGCGAAACCGGAAACGATGTTCTGACTGTTACAGGTCTTTCAAAATCCTTCGGAGAAAAACGTCTTTTCTCGGATGCTGATATGCAGGTTTTCAAGAACGAGCGTGTTTTCATGCTTGGTACAAACGGTTGCGGCAAAACCACTCTTTTAAGAATTCTTACCCGTCAGCAATCAGCGGATGCGGGAAGTTTTGCTTTCGGTGCAAATGTTAAAACAGGCTATTTTGACCAGAGTCTTGAAACTCTCCACAACGAAAAAACCGTTATTGACGAGATATGGGATGAGCACCGTTCATTCACCGAAACAACAGTCCGCAGTTACCTTGCACTGTTCCTTTTCAGAGGTGACGATGTTTTCAAAAATGTCGGAACATTAAGCGGCGGTGAAAAAGCTAAGCTTTGTCTTTTAAAGCTTATGCTTTCGGGTTCGAATGTTTTGCTTCTCGACGAACCGACAAATCATCTTGATATCCCGTCAAGAGAGGTGCTTGAAGCGGCACTTTCCGATTTTGACGGAACCATAATCTGTATTTCGCATGACAGATATTTCATAAACAAACTTTCAACAAAAATATACCGTATGACACCCGACGGCTTTGATAAGTTTGACGGTGACTACAACGACTATGCCGAGGCAGTTCTTTCTCAGACGAAGGAAAAACCGAAAAAAGCAGAGGTTAAGGTCAATCTTTATAAGCTTCGCAAAGAACGCGACAGCGAAATGAATAAGCTTAAAGGAAAAATCAAGCGGCTTGAAGCGGATATAGACCGCCTTGACGAAGAAATTTCAGAATACAATGCAATTCTTTCTTCGCCCGAAACTGCGGCGAATTACGAAAAAATTATTGAATTTACCAATAAACTTGATGAGGCAACCGAAAATCAGCTTGTTCTGATGGATGAATGGGAAACCTGCAATTCAAGGTATAACGAGCTTTCGGAAATGGAGGTATAACATGACAAGCAACGAACTCTTTAAAGGTGCAAAATGGATTGAATGTACGGGAAATGATGCTCCGCTTTTCAGAAAAGAATTCAATGCCGTAAAGGGCGAAAAAGCGAAAATTACTATCTGCGGTCTCGGTTTTTTTCATCTTTATGTTAACGGCAAAAAGGTGAGCGGAGATTTGCTCACTCCTAACGCCACAAACTACAGCTACAGAGACCTCAATCTGCTTCAGTTTCCTCTTCCCGATGAGCTTTCGTTCAGAATTTATGCCGTTAAATATGATATAACCGAATATCTTCTTGACGGCAAAAACACCCTTGCCGTTATGCTTGGAAACGGATATTACAATCAAAACAAAAGAATGGCTGAGGGCAATGTTGTTTTCGGTATGCCGAAGCTTTGTTATGTTGTTGAAAAAGAAAGCGGCAATGTTTTTTCGGACGAAACAACGCTCACACGCAAGGGCTATATCCTTGAAAACAATCTCTATATGGGTGAATATCATGACTATTTGCAGTATCCCGCAGGTTTTGACCGCAACGGATACAACGGTGCGGATTTTACCGAAAGTACGGTTATTCCTGCTCCCGAAAGCAATTTTCAGATTCAGTTTTCACCGTCTGACAAGGTTATCCGTACCCTTGAACCGAAGCTTATAAAGGACGAAGGTAAAACAAAGCTTTATGAGGTGAGTGAGAACACAGTAGGCTATGCTGTTTTCAAGTGCCCCGAAAAAGGAAAGAAAATTGTTGTCAGCTATGCTGAGGAAATCTATGATGAAAGACCCTATTACGGCGTTAAATTTGCTGATAATTACCAGACCGATACATTCATTACCGACGGTACGGAACGTGAATATATTCCCGAATTTACATGGCACGGCTTCCGTTATTTCAGGGTTGAAGGCGATGTTGAACCCATAAGAGTTGATGTTGTCCATTCGGATTGCCCCGTAACCTCGTCGTTTGAAAGCGATAATGAAAATCTCAACTGGCTTTATGAAGCATATATCAAAACTCAGCTTTGCAATATGCACAGCGGTGTTCCTTCTGACTGTCCTCATCGTGAAAGACTTGGCTATACGGGCGACGGTCAGCTTTGCTGCGAAGCAGGAATGATGCTTCTTGACAGCCGTGAGTTTTACAGAAAGTGGCTCTATGATATTGCCGACTGTCAGTGCAGAATATCGGGTCATGTAACTCATACCGCTCCGTGGATGGGCGGAGGCGGAGGTCCCTCGGGCTGGGGCGGCGCCATGATTGAAGTGCCCTATAAATTCTACAAGAATTACGGCGACAAAGAGCTTCTCAACGAGTTCTTCCCGAAGATGCTTCATTTCCTTGATTATCTTGAAAGCAGAAGCGAAAACGGACTTGTTTACCGTGAGGAAGATAACGGCTGGTGCCTCGGTGATTGGTGCACTCCCGAAAAAATCAGAATTCCCGAGGTTTATGTCAACACCTGCCTTTATGTAAGATTTATGCAGCAGACTCTTGAAGCAGCCGAAATTCTCGGAAGAGAGGACGAAGCGGCTCATCTTAACGAAAGAATCGAAAAGGTGAAGAGAGCTCTTTTCGTTGCTTACTATAGCCCGCATCAGAACACATATTGCGGAGATATTCAGGGCGCATCCTGCCTTGCTCTGGAGATAGGTCTGGGTGACGAAAGAGTCAAAGAAGAGGTTTATAACAAATATAAAAAGCTCGGAATGTTTGACACGGGAATTATCGCAACCGAAGTGCTCCCGAGATATCTTTTCGAAAACGGTCAGGGACAGCTTGCTTTTGACCTTCTTTCAAGCGACAAGGAAGTTTCCTTTGCCTACATGAAGAAAAACGGTGCAACAACTCTTTGGGAAAACTGGAGCGGTGCCGATTCAAGAAACCATCCGATGTTCGGTTCGGTAACGAAATATCTTTTCACATATCTTCTCGGTATACGTCAGCCCGAAAACGGTGCGGCATATAAGAATGTTATTATTACCCCTTGCTTCGTTGACGGTATGAACAGAGCAAAGGGTCATATCACAACTGCAAGCGGTATTGTTTCCGTAGATTACGTTAAAAACGGTAACAAGGCAACCGTTAAAGTTTATGCTGACCCGAATATAAATGCTGTTTTCAGTTACGGCGGAAAATCAACCGAGTTCAGCGGTGAGGCAGAATTTGAAGTTGAAATTTAAGGGAGAATAAAAATGGTTGTAATTAAAAAATATGAGCCCAAATATTTTGATGATGTCCGTCAGGTGTGCATAAACACGGGCCCGAAAGAGGCTTCAACCGACCCGAATATGCGTGATTTTATTCTTTTCACATTCTGTGATTATTACCTTGAACAGGAACCCGAAAATGTATTTATTCTTGTTGATGAAGAAACGGATACAGCACAGGGCTATGTTTTCGGTGCAAGGGATTTCAAAACATATTTAAAGAATATCAAGCCATATCTTGCAAAGGTCAAGAAAACGGGCAAGGCTTTTTACCGTGATGCAATAGGCGAAATTCTCGGCCATGCAATTTATTCTCTCAAATATCCCGCTCATCTTCATATTGACATCAATGCCCCTTTCAGAGGCAACGGAAACGGAAGCCGCATGATATCGACTCTCACGGAGCACATGAAGAAGACTCATGGCGTAAAAGCGATTATGCTTATTGTCGGCACAAGTAACAAAAGAGGCATCAATTTCTATAAAAAGAACGGCTTTAAGAAAATCCGTGTTCTTAAGGGTGGCACGGTTATGGCAAAGGAGCTTTGATTATGCGCTACGGAGTAATCGGTACGGGATGGATTGCAAAATCTTTCATTGACGGAGCAAGATTGATATGCAATGCGGATTTTGCGGCTGTTTATTCCCGAACGGAAGAAAGCGGCGGTAAGTTCGCAAAGGAAAACAATATTCCGACGGTTTATACCGATATCAATGAATTTGCAAAGGGTGATTTTGAGGCTGTCTATATTGCAAGCCCGAACAAACTTCACTATGAACAGTCAAAACTCATGCTTGAAAACGGCAAACATGTTATCTGTGAAAAGCCTATAACCGTTGAACCCGAGGAGCTTGAAGAATTGCAGGCTCTTGCAAAGAAAAACGGCCATATTTATATCGAAGCGATAATGTATATGTTCAACCCTGCAAGGGAATTGCTGAAAGAAGCTATCGGAAAAATCGGAAGAATAACAAGCGTTCACTTTGATTTTTCACAGCTTTCGTCAAAATATCCCGCATATCTTGAGGGTAAGCTTCCGAACATTTTCAATCCTGCTCTTGCAACGGGTTGCCTTATGGATTTGGGGATTTACTGCGTCTATCCCGCCCTTGACCTTTTCGACATACCGAAAAAAATAACCGCCTGCGCCTCTTTCATGGAAAGCGGTGCGGACTCAAGCGGAAATGCGGCTCTTTTATATGATGATAAGCTTGTGAATTTGACATATTCAAAGCTCGGTCAGGACAGACTCGGTTCACAGATTTTCGGAGACAAGGGAACAATAACAATTGAATCCATATCGAAGCTTATCAATATGAATATCGTTGATAATAACGGTAACAAAACCGAGATAATCGGAGATGTTCCGAAAGAAAAACTTATGGGTTATGAAGCAGAATATTTTGAGGAGTTCATTGCAAATCCCGATAATGAATATTATGTTGTTACAAGTGAAAGAGCTTTGCAGACAAGCAGAATAATGAAGGAAATCCGAAATCTTTCGGGTATAGAGTTTGAATAATATGAAATCAGAAATTTTTAATTTTCTCCCTGATGAGGCACATAACATAAGAATAAAGGTTTTCATTGATGAACAGGGATTTGAAAACGAATTTGACATCATTGATGCCGAAGCCGTGCATATTCTTATGAAAACAGAGGACGGAACACCTGCTGCAACCTGCAGAGTTTTTTGGAATGATAAAATGAACAGCCATATTCTCGGAAGGCTTGCGGTTTTAAAAGAATACAGAGGCAGGGGAATAGGGTCAGAGGTTGTTAAAGAAGCACTTAATTATGTTAAAAGTGCAGGCGGAAACCTACTTATGCTCCATTCACAGTGCAGTGCGGCGGAGTTTTATGAGAAGCTCGGATTCACCTCGTTCGGAGAAATTGAATATGAGGAAGATTGTCCTCACATATGGATGAAAAAGATTATTTAAAACATAAGGCAGGATATTGCAAAATATCCTGCCTTATGTTATATGAATTTCAATATATCCTCAACAGTTTCAGCGATATAATCAGCACCTGCGTTTTCAAGCTCTTCTCTGTTTCCGTAACCGAAAAGCACGCCTATTGAAGCAAGGCCGTTTTCCTTTGCACCGAGAATATCGTGAAGTCTGTCGCCTATCATAACGGCATTTTCGGCTGAGCATCCGCTTCCTTTGAGCGCATAGGCAATAACATCGCCTTTTTTGCTTCTTGAGGTATCCATCGTGGCACCTGCCGCAAAGTCAAAGTATTTATCAAGCTCAAAATGAACAAGAATTCTTTTCGCAAATTCCTCGGGCTTTGAGGTTGCAAGAATAATCTTTCTGCCCGAAGTCTTGATTTCTTTCAGCAAATTTTCAATTCCGTCATAAACCTTGTTTTCAAAAATTCCCGTGTCACGGAAATGTTCACGGTAATAAACAATCGCCGTTTCGGCTTCTTTCTCGGAAAAACCGTAGTATTTCATGAAAGAATCGTGAAGGGGAGGACCGATGAATTTGTAAAGCTCTTTTCTGTCCTCAATCTCGATTCCGAATTTTTTCAGAGAATAGGCAACGGAATTTGTTATTCCCAATCCGGGGTCGGTGAGTGTACCGTCAAGGTCAAAAAGCACGGTGCTAAACATAAGCCCTCCTTATATTTTAATAACTGATTTTGAGTGTTTTGATTTCGAAGGGTCTGAAGGTGAGAGAATTGCCCGAAAGTTCATTTTCAACTTCCTCAAGCATATTTGTGATTTCAACCTTCTTTGCACCCTCAAAGAATTTAACTGCACTGTTGGTGTGTGTTCCTTCTGCCTCATAAAGTCTTGCAATGAAAGCTTTTTCGTTATCTTCGCAAGGTTTTATCGTTTCAACGATGATGTTGTCCTTTTCGGGAACAACAAGAGGAATTGCATCGAAATCACCCTTGCCTGCAATTACGGGAAGATTCAGTTCATATGCGGGTTTAACAACTGTTTCCGAACAGAATCCGCCGTCGTGAGGAAGGAATGAATAGACTGTTTTGTGAATACCTCTGTCACCTTCAATGTCGGGTCTGTTGCCGCCTTTATGAAGCGAAAGACGGAGATTTCCGCCCTCAACGCTTATGCCGTATTTACTGTCGTTGAGAACAGCCACGCCGAAGCGTGTTTCGGAAAGGTCGGTATATTTATGGTTTACAACCTCGAACTTTGCCTTTTCGATGGAGTTGTTTCTTGTTGTGGGTCGCATAATGTTGCCGTACTGAATTTCAAAACGTGCAAAGTTATTGTAAACGTTTGTATCAAATGCCGCTTTAAGGAAACGGTGGTTATCCTGCCAGTCCATAACGGTGTCAAATCTGATTTCGGCTGTGTCCGCAAAATAAAAAGCATCCTGAGTAACGGTTGATTTCTTTGTTATCTGATATTTGCTTCTGATAATAACTGCCGCAGCACCGTGAGAAATAATTTCTCTGCTTAAAAGCACGGAGCTGTCAGCAAATTTACATTCAAGGTCTGCATCGACATCCCAGTTATCGTATGCCGAAGGAAGATCCTCCGCAGTTATGAAAGTGTTGAGGGGATATCCGTTGCCTCGGATTTCTCTGTCAGCACGCTTGTCAACGAGAGATTCGATATAACCCTTTTCGTCAAATCTGATATTTGCAAAGGGAGTTGAAACACTGTTTTCCGAAACGGTTATGTCACTCTTACTGTCTGCAATTCCCTTAATAAGCTTGATTTTTACGCTTGAAAATGCAGGCACGGTAAGACCGCAGATGATAAGAACATTCTTTCCGTCAAGATTTTTATATGTCTGTTGTCTGCAATCGCAGTCTGCGATATATCCTTCTTCACATTCAAGGAAAATCGGGTCGCATCTGTCAAATGAAAGAGTATTTGTGACTGTCACATAATCGCCCTTGCCCGTAACAGCTTCTTTGATAAGAGTGTTCGCAGTTTCGAGAAGCTTGTTTGTCTGCTCAAGTGAAAGCTTGTGTGCGGAATTAATGCAGGTGCCGGGGAGAATATCGTGGAACTGATTGAGAAGCAGGTCTTTATAAAGGGGATGAATCTTTTCGTCGCTTGCGATTTCGCCGTTTTCAACCGCCTTGCTAACTGTGAGGAATTCAAGGTCATGAAGAGCGATTTCCGCTTTCCTGTTGTTATGCTTTATGTTGTGCTGGTTAGTGAGAGTGCCTCTGTGGAGCTCAAGATAAAGCTCACCTGTGTAAGTGTTGGGATTTTTAGCTTCGGATTCAAGCTCTTGCATGAAATCGCCGACTTTCATATATTCAGCCTTTGCACAGCCGTTGAGGTCTTTGATTCTTCTTGCAATTTCAATCTGCTCATACTGGGGGCCGCCGCCGCCGTCGCCGTGACCGAAGGCGTCGTATCTCATTCTTGTAACGTTGCGTTCGTTGAGAGAATGATATTTGTTAACATCTCCCGTTACTGCCTCGTGAAAGCAGCGGGGTGAGGGCCAAGCAGCAGTTGTGTTGAAATGTGTGAACACCTTTGTGCCGTCGATTCCCTGCCAATAGAAAGTGTCATAGGGGAAGTGATTAGCGTCGTTCCAGTCGATTTTGGTGGTGAGGAAATAATCGACCTTGCAGCCCTTCATAATCTGCGGAATTGCTGCGCTGTAACCGAATGTGTCGGGAAGCCAGAAGCAGTTTGAGAGGTAGTTGAAGTGTTTTTTTGTAAAACGCTGACCCCAGAGGAATTGTCTTACCATCGATTCACCCGAGGTGATATTGCAGTCACATTCAACCCACACACCGCCATTGGGTTCGTATCTGCCTTCAAGAACTTTTTCCTTGATTCTTTCAAAAAGTTCGGGATAATGCTCAAGAATCATATCGGAATGGCAAGCTGAACTCTGCATGAAGAGATGTTCGGGATACTGTTCCATGAGTGCAAGCTGATTTGAAAATGTTCTTGCACATTTCTTGATGGTTTCGGTGGATTTCCAGAGCCATGCAGTATCCATATGTGAATGTCCGATGATGCCTACCTTTGCCGCATCGGGACCGTTTTTAACGGCAAGAACTTCTTTGAGGAAAGGAGAAGCCGATTTTATCGCTTCTCTGAAGGTTTCCTCATCCACATCGTCATATGAATAGTAAACTCTCTTGTGCACCTCATAAAGAGCGTTGATAAGGTCGCCCCTTCTGAAGGAAGTTTCGGGGAGAGTGTCAACAAGTTCGTTGATAACCTTAAGGTCAAAATAGAAATCCTGAACAAGAGGGTCTTTAACGCAGATGTCAAGTCCGTCGAAAAGATATCTGTATTCCTTGAGAAGTCTGTCGGTCTGCAAGGGCGAGTTGCCGTAGTGAGTGTGACCTGCATAAACCTCAAGCGCGATTTCAATCTTTTCGCCGGCTTTGACATTCATTTTAAGAAGGTCGCAGTAATGGTTTCCGTGACCTGTGAAAACAATCTTTGTTGCAAATGTTCCGAAAGGCTTGCCGTTTACCCATAAAAGGGTTTCGTAGCCCTCTGTATGAGGCATAACGAAAAGATTTTCCCCTTCAAGCTCCTCGGGAACTGTAAATTCCGCCTTGAACCAGCAGAATGATTCCTCGTTTCCCCAAATCCAACCGCTTTCAACGGGAGCGAAAAGAGAGTCATCGGGAATCTGATAATATCTTTCTTGAGTTTCAAAGGCAAGAACCTTGTCTATCTTTATGACTTTTCTGAACAGCATGGGGTCAAGGATTTTTTCGAATCTTTTGAGCTTCGACAACATGCGTTCTGTCTGTTTTTCTGCAAGCATAATATCATCCTTTCGGGAATTATTTACCGATTTCGATAATTATAACCTTATTATATAAAAAATACAATAATAAAATCAAAATCCGGAAAGAAAAATTGTGCAATTATTTTTTGTTTTCATATTGACATTTACAAAAGCATATGTTAAAATAGCTGACGTTCCGAATATGCGGGTGTAGTTCAATGGTAGAATCCCAGCCTTCCAAGCTGGTCGTGTGGGTTCGATTCCCATCACCCGCTCCATTATGCGCTTGTAGCTCAGCTGGATAGAGCAACTGCCTTCTAAGCAGTGGGTCAGGGGTTCGAGTCCCTTCAAGCGCGCCA
>JAZSDF010000077.1:0-18838 GCA_045531035.1 Acutalibacteraceae bacterium
CGGTTCAACAATACTCAACAATATAGAAGCTATGCCGAAAAGCCTTCTTTTTTGGAGAAGCTTCACTCACTGGATCGGCGGTATGGGTATCCTTGTTTTCGTTATCGCAATCCTTCCCAAAACGGAAAGCTCCTCCATGCACGTAATGAGAGCTGAGGTTCCCGGTCCGACAGTCGGAAAGCTTGTTTCAAAGCTGAGAGCGTCTGCAAGAATTCTCTACGGAATATACTGCGTTTTGACTCTTATTCAGGTCATACTGCTATTTGCAGGCGGGATGCCGCTTTTTGACAGCATAGTTAACTCCTTTGCAACAGCGGGAACCGGCGGTTTTGCAGTTCTCAATAACAGCATTGAAGGTTACAACAGTGTATATGCCGAAATGGTAATTGCAATATTTATGCTTCTTTTTGGTGTGAACTTTAATATATACTATATGTTCCTTATAAAACAAGGCAGACAGGCAATCAAAAACGAAGAACTCCGCTATTATCTGGGAATTGTTTTCGGTTCGATTGTTTTGATTACAATATGCCTTGCAAATACAAAATACTCAATCGGAGAGTCAATAAGATATGCCGTTTTCCAGGTTGCATCAATAATTACAACAACAGGTTTCTCTACGGTTAACTTTGACACATGGCCGATTTTTACCAAAATAATCCTTGTTTTCCTTATGTTTATCGGTGCTTGCGCAGGTTCAACCGGTGGCGGTATAAAAGTGTCGCGTCTTATGATTCTCATAAAAAGCGGTCTGCGTGATATAAAGAAAGCAATAAATCCCAGAAGCATAGAAACAGTTAAGGTTGACAAACACACGGTTGAAGAACCCGTTGTTAAAAGTGTTTCCGTGTTTTTTGCGACCTATATGATTCTTATTGCAATTTCTGTGCTTGCTGTCTCAATCGACGGACGCGACCTTGTTACCACTTTCACCTCGGTAATCGCCTGCATAGGCAACATCGGTCCCGGTCTCGGAGCAGTCGGTCCCTACGGCAACTTTGCGGATTTCTCCGTTCTGAGCAAGCTTGTTTTAAGCTTCGATATGCTCGCAGGCAGACTTGAACTCATTCCCATGCTCATGCTTTTCTCACCCTATGCATGGTCAAGAAAATATTCATAATAAATACACAAAAAATCCCTCCGATATCGGGGGGATTTCTTCATTTCATGCATTGTTATTACAGCTGCAAAAAGCTATAATTAACAAAAACAGACATTATGAGGTTATTATGGATTTTATAACATCTTTTTTTGAAGGCAAGGACTTGAAATTTATCATTTCTCAAACAATCGGTCTTATTGCGGCAGCGCTTCTGCTTTTTTCATTTCAGCAGCGCACCCACAAAAGAATCGTTCTCATGCAGTTCTGCTCGGGATTTCTTTTTGCACTCCAGTATTTTCTTCTCGGAGCATATGAAGGAATGGTCGGAAATATCGTCGGCTTCACAAGAAGCATCGCATACTGTTTCAGAGGTAAATCAAAGTTTGTTGACAGTATTTTCTGTCCGATAATCTTTTCGGTTCTTGCAGGTCTCGGAGGTCTTTTGACTTACACAAGCCCCGCTTCTCTCCTTCCCATGGCGGCGATGATTATTTCTTCCTTTGTTATGTGGAGCCCGAAAACCCAGCAGCTCAGAGCATTGACAATCCCTACTTCTGTAATGTGGCTGATTTACAATGTTATTTGCAGCTCATATTCGGGAGTCATCACCGAGGTTTGCAACCTTGTCTCAATAGCAATAGGTCTTTTCAGATTCAGAACCAAAAAGAACGGCAAATAATTTTTGAAACACCTTTATCACGGCGATAAAGGTGTTTTTATATTGCCTTCGTTGTTTGGGCATCAAAAAAATACGCATCTTCGGGGTCTATATAAAGCTTCAAGCTTTCTCCGGCGCTGATTTTTCTGTCGGTTTTAATCCTTGCGATATGACGTTTCCCCGATAAATCAAAATAGATATTTGTTTCGTTTCCCATCATTTCCGCAATTTCAACAACAACGGTTATCGGAAATTTACCTGCCGTTTCTCCGTCAAAATCCGAATGAATATGCTCAGGTCTTATTCCGAGAACAATATTTTTATCTGTATATTCTTTAAGTGCCCGTACTTTTTCTTTTGCAACCTCAAATGAATATCCCGAAAACTTAACAAGAATTTTTCCTTTTTCGCAAATGATTTTTGCATCAATGAAATTCATCTGCGGCGAACCGATAAACCCTGCAACAAACATATCGGCAGGCTCGTTATAGAGCTTCTGCGGAGTGTCAAACTGTCGGATTTCGCCTTTATCCATAACAACAATCCTGTCTGCCATCGTCATAGCTTCGGTCTGGTCATGGGTAACATAGACGAATGTCGTCTGTAATTTTTTATGAAGGGTTGTTATCTGCGCCCTCATTTCCGTACGGAGCTTTGCATCAAGATTTGAAAGAGGCTCATCAAGAAGAAAAACCTCGGGATTTCTTACCATTGCTCTGCCAAGTGCAACTCTCTGACGCTGACCTCCCGAAAGTGCACGGGGTTTTCGGTCAAGATACTGTTCAATGTCAAGAATTTTTGCCGCCCACATAACCTTTTCATCTATTTCTTTTTTGGGCATCTTTTTAAGCTTTAAAGCAAACGCCATATTTTTATAAACCGTCATGTGAGGATAGAGCGCATAGCTTTGAAAAACCATGGCTATATCCCTGTCCTTGGGCGGAATATTATTCACAAGCTTATCATTTATATAAAGCTCTCCAGAGCTGATATCCTCAAGACCCGCTATCATGCGAAGAGTTGTTGATTTTCCGCAACCCGAAGGGCCAACGAGCACAACAAACTCTTTATCCGCAATTTCAAGAGAAAGGTCGGGAATAACGGTCACCTTGCCGTTATCAAAGGATTTTGCAACATTACTGAATCTGATTGTTGCCATAGATTTTATCCTTTCACTGCGCCTGCCACTACGCCTCGAATAATATATTTCTGGCAGAAAAGATATAAAATAATAATCGGCAGTATCGCCAGAACAAGCATTGCCATAAGTGCACCCATATCCTTATTGCCGTAGCCACCCGTAAGTGCCATCTGTACCGCAACGGGAAGAGTTTTGTTTTCACCTGAACCGAGAACAAGATAAGGCAGAAGATAGTCATTCCATATCCACATAGCATTGAGGATTGCTACCGTTATTGCCGTGGGCTTAAGAATAGGAAAAATAATTGTAAGAAACGCTCTTACCGGCCCGCAGCCATCGATTGTTGCCGCTTCTTCAATCTCCCTCGGTATGCTTTTTATGAATCCGCTGAACATGAAAACAGAAAGCCCTGCACCGAAACCGATATATATAAAGACTATTCCGACGGGATTATTAAGTTCAAGTTCAAAGGCATAGTAAGTCACGGTGTACATAACCATCTGAAACGGTACAACCATGCTGAAAACAAGAAGATAATAAATAATTCTTGTTAACTTGTTTTTTATCCGTACGATATACCATGCGGTCATTGATGTCAGAAGAACTATTCCGACAACGGATGCGGCCGTTATAAAAGCGGAATTTATAAATGAACGCATAAAATCCGACTGATTGAAGCCTTTTATAAAATTCTGAAAACCCACAAAGGTTTCGCCATTCGGAAACGCAAACGGTGATGAAGAGATATAAAAATTGCCCTTTACGGAGTTAATCAGAATAATAATAATAGGTGCAAGGAATACGGCGGCAAGGAAAATCAAAATAATATAAACCATTCCCCTGCCGAACGAACCTTTTGATTTCATCAATGCTCAACCTCCTTTTGCTGCGTGACACGAAGCTGAACAAATGCAATTACGGAAACAAGAAGAAAAAATATAACCGCTTTGGCCTGACCCATACCGTGCCATTGCGCGAGTTTGAGACCCGTATGGTCATAGAAGGTTTTATAAATATCAAGGGCAAGAAGTGAGGTTTCGGGTGCCTTGCCGGTCAAAGCAAGGTTCTGGTCAAAAAGCTTGAAAGAGTTCGTAAGAGTAAGAAAAGTGCAGATTGTTACCGACGGCATAACCATCGGCACGGTGACATGAACAAGCGTCTGAAAAGGAGATGCACCGTCGATTGCCGCCGCTTCATTGAGATTATCGGGAATGTTCTGTATTCCGGCAATATAAATAATCATCATATAACCGATAAGCTGCCAGTTCATCAGCACAACAAGACCCCAGAAGCCGTAATCGGGATTATAGGTTATATCAACTCCGAAATATCCGAGAACGCCGTTGATTATCAGGCTCCAGATATGGCCGAGAACAATACCTCCGATAAGATTCGGAACGAAGAATACCGTTCTGAACAGATTTGTACCGCCGAGACCTTTAGTGAGCAAAAGTGCTATGGCAAATGCTATGATGTTTACGGTTATAACAGATACAACGGTAAATCTGACTGTAAGCCAAAGTGAATTCAGAAAAGTTTTATCAGTTGTGAATATTTTGATGTAGTTTGCAATACCGACCCAGTTACTTTCGTTGACTACCTTGAATTCCGTGAATGAAAGGTAAACACCCATAACAAACGGAACGGCAAAGGATACGGCAAAAGCGGCAAGGGTCGGCAAAACAAAAACAGGAAAATACTTTTTCAGCGATTTCTGCATTTTATCAACTCCGGAATATACAAGTGTCTGAAACAACCCTTGTATTTATTGCTGATAAAATTATGCCCCGAATTCGTTCTTCCATTCCTCAACGGCGATTTTTTTAACCTCTGTCCACGGTATTGTGCCCTGAGCATATTTAAGAAGTGCTGCACCGAGTCTGTCCTTATAGTTCACACTCGGAAAAACGGTGAAATTCCACGGAATATTGGTCACGTTATCCTTGTTCATCCAACGGACAACCTCTCTTGCAAGAGGGTCATCGGGAGTTTCATCCTGAGAGAAAGTATCAAACGGTGAAATAAATCCGAGCTTTTCCGAAACAAACTTTTTACCTTTTTCGGAACTGAAAAGCCAATAAAGAAAATCCGCCGCCGCTTTTTGTTCTTCAGCGCTTGCCTTTGCATTTATGCAAATATAATTCTCCGTTCCGATACAGATACCTGTGTTTTCTTCACCCGGAATACCCATATATATCGGCAGGAATTTAATATCCTCCGCTGAAACTGTATTCCCTGAAACTCCGAGAATCTGCGACGCACCCCAGTTACCGTTTTGCACCATGGCACACTTTCCGAGTGCAAACTCCGCCATTGATGACGTTACGTCAAGTGTTCCGAGCTGCTTTTTATCGGTTGTTGAATTATTGATATAAAGATCAAAAATATTTTTGAAGTTATCGGAATAGGTGAAATCGATGGTTTTGTAATCTTCACCCGTAAAATCAATTCCTTTATCGTTGAACTCAATTGAAAGAGGAATATTCATAAGATGTGTCTGCCACCGCCAATCTTCTCCCGTCTTGAGAGAAGTTGCTGCAAAAACGCCCTGAATACCGAGCTTGTCTTTGTTTTTCTGCATATCCTCAACAACCGCTTTGAGTGCATTGAAGCTCGTTATTTCATCGGTGGAATTATAATCCGTTGACTTTTCGGGCAAAGCAAAATACTTATCAAGAATTTCATTGTTATAGATTATTCCGTAGCCCTCAACAACATAAGGTATGCCGTAAACCCTGCCGTTTGAGGTAATCGCAAGAGATTTATCCTTGAGATGTTTATAAAACTCTGTGTCGGTAAGGTCGGCACAGTATTCAGCCCATGAACTGTAGCCTATAGGTCCGTTAACCTGAAAAATTGTCGGTGCATCGCTCGTCGCCATTCTTGCTGTAAGAGTTGATTCATATGTGCCCGAAGCCGCTGTTTCAACAACAAGTCGAACACCTTTTTCCTTTTCGTATTCGGCGGCAATCTCATCATAGACCTCGGCAATTTCAGGCTTGAAATTCAGATATCGGATTTCTTTTACCGCTTGTTCATTGCCCTGATTGCCGTTTGTGACACCCGTATCGGTATTTCCGTTGCAGGCGGTGAATATGCAGAGTAAAACAGTTATAGCCGAAATAACAGAAACAAATTTTTTGAACATAATATTTCCTCCGTTTTAAAATTCAACTATATTATTCACCGTAAAATCCATTGTCATACAAAAAATTTCCGCCCGATGCTTTTTGCACCGAGCGGAAAATTTTTCATTAATAAATATAGTTTGCGGGGTTATAGGTTTCGCCGTTATAAATAACCTCGAAATGAAGGTGCGGTCCCGTTGAGTTGCCTGTTGAACCAACCTTGCCTATCGTCTGACCCGCTTCGACATATTCGCCGACGGAAACTGTCATCGAGCCCGAAACCATGTGGGCATATCTGGTTTTATAACCGTCGCCGTGATTGATAAGAATCATGTTGCCGTAGCCCGAATTGCTTCGCTGAACAACCTCTACTCTGCCGCTTCTTGAAGCGATAACCGGTGTTCCGAGTGCGCCGCCGCCCGACCTTACAAGGTCTATTCCCTTGTGCCATCCTCTGCTTCGCCAACCGTATGCAGAGCTTACATAGTGACAACTCGGTGCAGGCCACAAGAATCCTTTCTTTGATGCGGAGCCGATATAAACACCATTGTATGAAGTCTTTGTGCCAACAACAACAATTTCGTCCACGGGTTCCTTAACAGTTTCATAATCATAATTGACATCATCAAGAACACCGTCAATATAAATCTGTGTTTTTGTTACTCTTTCGGAGCCGTTTACACCCTTCTGAGTAACCTGTCTGTAACCGCTGTATTTGGTTGCATCGCGTCTTGAAACAGTATCAAACTCAATTTCCCTCATGCTTGTTGTTGTTACGGTTTTCTTTATGCTTACAAGCTTTTCTGAACCTTCGGTTTTCTGAACCTTAATTATTTCACCGGGTTTTATATTCTCCCAGTCCGTTCCGGGGTTAAGATTTTTTATATATTCTTCGGAAACTCCGTAGAAATCCGCAATGGATTCAAGTGTGTCTTCAGCGGTAAAAGTATGTGTTTTTTCATGGCCGTTTGTTCCTCTGATTGCATTTGTCAGTCGGTTCGCATCCCACATGACGCTTGCATTATCTCTGTAAAGGCCCTGAACATAATCTATTGTCTGAGCAAAACCGACGACATAATTATTCGCCTGCGCCTCAGCCTCATACGGTGCAAGATAATCGTTAAAAACCGTCTTTGCGTCTGCTTCATTCTTAACGGCACAGATAAATTCGCCGTCAATATATACGCCGCAGGCATGGGTCAGGTTGTCAACGGAGTTTTCAATCATTTTATCGGATATCGCCTCGGCATCGTTGAGCTCATCAAGCGAAACAAGGCTCAAAGAATACTGTGCGCTGTTAAGGTCTGCCGCAGGTGAACCCGCAACGGTAACATCCACATTTTCGGAATCGTAAGCACCGGAATCAAGGCGTTCCTTAACCAAATCCTTTGCTTCGATATACACCGCTTCGTCGCTGATATACCCAAGACTTTGTCCGTTATAAATAACTTCGAGAGCAAAGGTTACCCCGTTCCAATAATTTACGGTTATCAGGAAAACCGCAAGTGCCGCAACGGGCATAAGATAGTTAAAAAGCGTTTTCAGCAAATTGTCATGTCGGCGGAACGCTTTTTTGATATAGTGCATAAGCACCGACGGAATTGTAAGCGGCTTTTTCAACGCCGTTTTTATAGTTTTACCCGCATGCTTTATTTCTCTGCGGAAATTAACTATTTCTTTGAGTGTTGCCCTTATTCTGCTTCGGATATTCTTTTTTGTGTTTTCCGTCGCTTTTGAAAAAGCTCTGTATACACGCACAAACGGAAATCTGACAATTCTGAATATCAATCCGAAAACAAAAGCGCAAACATCACAAATCTTGTTTCCGAAAGCATAAAACAAAGAATAAAAAACGCTTCCCTCAGACGAATCATAGGTTTCTGCCGGGTTTTTTTCTTTTTTCTTTTTGACAGATTTTTTCGACTTGGAAATTTCCTTTTCGATGGGCGTATCGTCATTAATAATGCTGTCAATATGCTCAAGCTCTTCGCGGACAATCTCACGCTCATCAATTTCGGGCATAAGCTTACTGCTGATTGAAGTGCGCTTTTCGGTTTTCTTTTCGGGCTCAATCTTACTTTGTGCATCCTCAAGCTGAAGCGAATATCTTCTTTCGATATCCTCTCTGATTGCCTGCATTTCAAGTTTGCGGCGTTCTTCTTCTCTTGCCCTGAGCCTTTCTTCCTTTATGCGAAGCTCCTCTTCCCTTGACCTTACGGGTTTCTTTTTGGTCTGCTTGCTGTAAATAGAGTCAAGGTCATAAAAACCGTCGGTAACATTATCACGCAAATCGGGGCGGCTCATACCGTTTTTATTCTCTTTTTTGTTTTCTTCGTTCATACGGCCGCTCCTTTCCATTTTAATATGTTACATTATAATATAAAAAGCACCGCATTACAAGTCTTAAAAAGAAAAATAATGACGGTGCGTTTTAGAATTTAAATTCACTTAATATTATTGAGGAATCTTTCCAGTGCGTCCTGCCAATGGGGTAAACGGGCAAAACCCGAATCATCAAGACTTGATTTTGACAGCCTTGAATTTGACGGTCTTTTTGCAACTGACTTATATTCATCGCTTGTTACGGGAATTATTTTTGTTTTCTCACCCGACAATTCCATGATTTTCGAGGCAAATTCCGCCCAACTGCAGAAACCTTCATTTGAGGCATGGTATGTTCCGTATTTTTCGGTAACAACCATATTGCAAAGAAGCTTTGACAAATCCTTTGTATAGGTCGGAGATCCTATCTGGTCGTTGACAACGGTTATTTCTTTCCTCTCCTTTGAAAGACGGAGCATTGTTTTCACAAAATTCTTGCCGTTTTCACCGAAAACCCATGAAATGCGGACTATGAAATACTTATCACAGTTTTCGGTTACAGCCTTTTCGCCTGCAAGCTTTGACTCGCCGTAATAATTGCAGGGCTTTGTGGGGCTGTCAGTTTCAAAAGGAACATCCCCTTCTCCGCTGAAAACATAATCCGTACTGATATAAAGTATTTTCATGTTGTGCTTTGCACATGAACGGGCAATATTCAGCGTTCCGTATGCATTGACTCTGCGGCAGATTTCTTTATCGGTTTCGGCTATATCAACATTTGTGAAAGCGGCGCAATGTATAACGGCATCGGCTTTGCTTTCTGAAACAAAACGCTCCACCGCTTCAGAATCGGTTATATCAAGCTCGGGGAGGTCTGCACCGACAGCTTCAATTCCGTTCTTCTCAAGTTCGGAAATAACGTCCGTGCCGAGCTGCCCTTTTGAGCCGGTAACAATTATTTTCATCTCTGCGCCCCCTCTGTTTTTTGATATTTTATCATATTTTGAAAGGTTTAACAATATTTTTTTGATTTTATCTGTTGCAAATTGAAAATATATGGTATTATATAAAAAGAGGTGAAATTCATGGCATTTAAAAATCTTGTGGACCTGCATACTCATACCGACAACTCCTTTGACGGTCATCATTCAACGATGTATCTTTGCGAAACCGCCTGCCTGAACGGTCTGAGGGCGATTGCATTTACCGACCATCTTGAAATGGATGCTTTCTATAAAGGCAACTTCGACCGCACCGCAATTCAGTCGTATTTTGAAGTTGCAAAAGCACGCTCTGCCTTCAGCGGTAAGCTTATGGTATGCGTCGGTGCAGAGCTCGGTCAGGCTGTTTATAACAAGCTCCTTTCCGAAAAACTCATTGAAATGATGAACTACGATTTCATAATCGGTGCAATTCACAATCTGCCCGAAATGCAGGATTTTTACTATATGGATTTCAGCGACGAAAACATTGACTATATGGATTTGCTCCGTCAGTATTTTGAGTGGGAACTGAAACTTGCCGAATGGGCAAAATTTGATACTCTTGCCCATCTTACATATCCGCTCAGATATATTGTCGGTAACTACGGCAAAAACGTTGATATGTCGAAGTTTTCGGAAATAATCGACGAAATACTTCTGACCCTTATAAAAAACAAAAAAGCACTTGAAATCAATACCGCAGGACTTCGCAAGGCTATAGGAATTACCTCGCCCGACGAGAGTATTATCAGAAGATATAAGGAACTCGGCGGAAAACTCATAACAATCGGTTCCGATGCACACTATGCAGAACATCTCGGTGCGGGAATTCAGCAGGGATATGAACTCGCTCTGAAATGCGGATTTGACAAGGTTGCTGTTTATCAGGGAAGAACACCGACACTTATTCCCATTGAATAAGGAGGCAAAATTATGAAAATAACTGTTAAAGCTCCTGCAAAAATCAATCTTTTTCTTGATATAATCGGTAAGCTCGACAACGGATACCACAGCCTCTTTATGGTTATGCAGGCTGTAGGTCTATACGACACAGTAACCGTTGAGAAAAGCAAGGAAAGCGGTATTTTTCTCACCTGCTCGGAAGAAAAACTGCCGTGTGACGAAAAAAACATCGCATATAAAGCAGCTGCAGCTTTTTGCAAAAAATACTCAATTGAACCGAACGTTAAAATTCGCATAGAAAAAAGAATTCCGTTTGCCGCAGGTCTTGCGGGCGGAAGTGCCGATGCGGCGGCGGTTATCGTTGCACTTGATAAGCTTTATGAAACAAATTTGAGCGAATACGAGCTTTGCAAAACAGGACTTTTGGTCGGAAGCGATGTTCCTTTCTGCATCAAAGGCGGAACATGTCTTTCGCAGAATACAGGCGGTGTTCTTGCTCCTCTCGAGCCTTTGAAGGAGTGCTTCATAGTTCTTGCAAAGCCCGAAGCGGGAGTTTCGACCGCAGAAGCCTATGCCGCGGCGGACAGCACCTATCTCTACAGACCCGACAGCATGAGAATTCTTGACGCCTGCGAAAAAGGCGATTTTGAAGGAATATGCAAATATGCAGGCAATGTTTTTGAGCAGGTTATAGAGGTTGCCGAAAGAGTTGAGTTCAAAGAAATTATGAGAAAACACGGCTGTTCGCTTTGTCAGATGAGCGGAAGCGGACCGACGGTTTTTGCTCTTTTTGAAAACGAAGAAAATGCAGAAAAATGTGCCGAAGAACTCAGAAAAATCTGCCCGAATGTGTTTGTTACAACACCCGTGAATCACGGTGCAATTATAAATTAAGTTAATAACCCACATGATTTTTTAAAAACCATGTGGGTTATTTTTATAAGTCAAATCTTTTATAAAGCCAATTTGCGCAAAGTTCAAACCAGCCTTTGAGGTGGGCGTTATATTCTTCCTCTGCCTTTGAATAAACGGTATAATCGGCAAGTGAGAAGCCGTGATATCCTTTTTCGTAGATATGGATTTCAAACGGAATCTTTGCCTTTTCAAGTGCAGAAGCATATGCAAGCGAATTTTCAATCGGCACGCAGTTGTCTTCGCATGATGCAATTATGATTGCAGGGGGTGTTTTATCGTCAACCTCTTTATCAAGTGAAGGTACGGGGAAAGCAAGAATTCTGCTGATTGAGTCAAGAATACAAGGATAAATCAGTATGCTTGCATTGGGACGGATTTCGCCCATTGTTGAAACCGCCGCACAGAGATGTCCGCCTGCTGAAAAACCGATTGAAGCGATTTTTTCTTTATCAACGCTCCATTCCTCAGCATTTTCGTGGATTATTCTCATAGCCTCGTTTACATCTGCCATAGGCATTGAAAAATCATAGCCGTCCTTTGCAAGTCCGACGGTATAGCGAAGCACGAACGCCGCATATCCCTTCGCAAGAAATGCAAAAGCAACGGGTTCTGCTTCACGGTCAGAGCACATACTGTAGCCGCCGCCGGGAATAACAAGAACACCCGGTCTTATCTTCATACGACCCATTTCGGGAGATTCATCGGGAAGATACACGGTAAGATTTGCTTTTTCATTTGTCAATTCTATCTTAAATGTTTTCATGTTACACCTCTTTAGGTTTATTCATGGGACACACTTTCATACATATTCCGCAGACCGAACCTCTTCCGATATGCTGAAACTGTTTTTTCATATACTGACTGCATTTCTCGGGATCGAATATCTCTTCACGGGGAGTACCCGGAGTCCAGTCGCCGCCTTTTATCGCTTTGGCGGGACAAGCCTTCACACAGATATCACATCCCGTGCAAACGCTTTCGGCAAGTCCGTTGTCACAGTCAAACGGACAATCCGTAAAAAGCGTTCCGAGACGGACATAGCTGCCGTATTCGTTATGAAGAAAAAGGGAATTCCTTCCTATTGAGCCAAGCCCCGCAAGGCAAGCCCCTTTTTTGTGAGAAAATCTCGCCATATAATTCCAGCCGTCTTTGTTTATGCTCTGCGAAGCGGCAACGGTTATATATTTATAGCCTTTTCTCTGAAGAAACATTCCCGCCTGCAAAAGCATTGAATCAATAAAAGCGTTTACATTACGGTAATGATTGAAATATGTATGGGTAGGTTCTTCCTCAATTTCGTCAATGATGCTTTCCGAAAGACGGGCAACTATGCTAACGCCGTAAGGCAAGGTTTCTTCTCCGTCTGCAAGTTTGAAGAAACCGACATCGGCAACACCTTTTTCAAGGAGAAATGCCTTTAATTCTTCCTGAACATTCATCATTTCGCCGCCTTTGCTTCAAAACAGAGCCATCCGCCGCTTTCGTGACGGGCAATAACCTCAAGTCCGTTTTCTTTAAATGCCGCAAGAACATCTTCTTCTCTGGGAACGATGATACCTGATGTGATAAATATCGCATCGGGCTTCATGAAATCTTTAACATTCTTGCAAAGACCGATGATTATATCGGCAACGATATTTGCGGCAATGATATCGAATTTACCCGTTACCTTATCGGTTGTTGAGCCTTTAAGAACGGTGAATTGCGGTTCATCAAATCCGTTTGTTATGCCGTTTTCCTTTGCGGTTTTAACAGCAAGAGCATCAATATCCACACCGACGGCACTGTCCGCACCAAGCAGAAGAGATGCAACGGAAAGAATACCGCTTCCGCATCCCACATCAAGAACGGTTTTGCCGGGATAAGCATATTTTTCAATCGTTTCAAGGCAAAGACGGGTTGTGTCGTGAGTTCCCGAACCGAAAGCAAGACCCGGTTCAAGATGAAGAACTGCTCTGTCACCCGCTTCATATTCATCTTCCCAGATGGGACGGATGAGAAGTCTGTCGCCGACGGGCATGGGCTTGAAATATTTCTTCCAGTTGTTCTCCCAGTCGGCATTTTTGCAGAGAACTTCATCGATTTCGCAGTCGATACCCTCTGCAACATATCTTTCTTTAAGGAATGAAACCGCTTCGGCAGGATTTTCTTCAGGTGAAATATAGACATGAACTATACCCTTGCTTCTGTCCTTTGCAAGCAAATCCTCATCAATAAGGTCTATTCTTGCAATTTCCCATGCTTCCTGCTCAAGAGTGCGGTAATCTTCAATATAAATTCCGTAGGGAACGACCATGGAGGCTATATCCCCTGCTTTGTCAACCTCATCGGCGTTAACGGTTATTTTAATTTCTGTCCAATCCATTTTTATCTCCGATTAATATTTATTGTGTACATCTTCCGCAAAGCAAAGGCAGTCTTTAACCTCAATAACGGTTCCGTCATCAAGAATTGCCTTGCCGCTCATTCTTCCGAACACCTGATGCTGGTCGGTAATGATAACCTTGACATCTATCTTTGCAGCACGGTCGATGATGGGAACAAACTCCATCTCAAATCTGCCGTCACTTGAGGTAAATGTCCACGGGTCTGTATATCCGCTTTCGGGGATGTTGAAGGTTACATCGTCAAGCTTATGGCACTTTCCGTCATAGAAAAGCATATTTTCGCTTGCGGCTGTTGTGTCTCCGAAGCCGTAGCCGATATTGAAGCCGAACGCATGGCCGTCAATATCCATGTTACCTGAGCCCCAATACCAAGTGTTGTCATATGTCCAGACCCCTCTGCCCCAGTCAAGGGTACCGAAATCGGTTGAGGGATCAAACACATATTCCTTGCCGTCAAACGTTACCTTACCGCTTGCTCTCATGCAGTTAATTTTCTGATTATAATAGAAAGCGGTCTTCTTTTCTTTCCAGGGAGTTGCAATAACCATTGTGTCCATATCGGGCTGTTCAAGAGTTATATCGCAATAGAAATCCTTGCCGTCACAGAATTTTTTGAAGTTACAGACTATTCTGCGCTTGCCTTCTGTCACCTGAAATTCCATATCAAGACGCTTGTCGTGATAAACTGTATCACCCTTTGCACTTGTTGAAGGAAGCTTGAATTTGCCCATGGGAAGTGCGTTAAGAATTGTCTCTGTATGTTCCCAGGGCTTTGAGAAATCAAGAAGAGTTGCGGACTGCAAACCGATATATCCGTCATCGGAAATAGTGAATGCAACGCCGAAATTATTCTTTTCCGAAATGACGAGATAGTAATCCCACTCCTTGATTCTGAATTTGGGGGCTTTGATTGCATTTCGGTCATAAACCTGATAAAGCTGTTTTGACCAGCCGGGTTCTCTGAGGCTTCCGTCATCCTTAAGCAAAGGCTGAACTTTTGTTACTTCATGGTTTCTCATGCATTTTCCTCCTTAATTAATTCCACAGCACCGCTGTATGCTCTGCCATGGTTATAAAGATTTCTGTTTTCGAGCGCCCACTGTCTGGGAGTAAACGCCCCCTCTTCAACTGCATCAACCGCCTGACGCATTTCATAAAGACGGGCGTCCATTAAGTCGAGTTCGGAAAGAAGCTCCGCTTCGATAAACATCGGAAGCTTTGCCGCACCAAATTCGGGTGTTCCGTGATGGGAAATAAGCATATGCTCAACAAGAGTGAGTGTTTCATCGGATATGCCGAGATTTCTGCCTATTCTGTCAATATTTATCGCACCCATAACAAGGTGGCCGAGAAGATTGCCTTTGGTTGAATATTCGCTTGCGATACCGGTTGAAGACACATTCATTTCTTCGATTTTTGCAATATCATGAAGAATTGCACCGCTGCAAAGCAAATCGTAGTTTACGAATTTATAAATTCTGCAAACGCTTTCCGCAAGTCTTAAAATAGACAATGTGTGCATAAGCAAGCCGCTTCTTACGGCATGATGAAGATTCTTTGCGGCAGGCCAATAGAGAATTTTTTCTCTGTACTCTTCCATAACCGCAAAAACAAGCTTTTTAAGTTCTTCATCCTTGAATGAATCTACGATTTTTTCAACCTCAGCAAGCATAACATCGCCCGTAAGGCATGCAGAGGGAACATAATCCTCAATCATTACATTGTCCTCAGGCAAAACACGGCGGATTCGTTCAACTCTGAACTGCATTGTATCATTAAAAGGAACATAAGTACCTCTTACCTTTACAAAATCAAAATTTTCATAATGGGTTTCGGAAGTCTCCTTGTAATCCCAAAGCTTTGCGGAGATTTCGCCGCTGTTATCGGCAAGAACAAGATCAAGATAGGGCACGCCCTTTGCAGTAAGCTTTTTTTCAGCCGATTTTATAAGGCAGAATCCTTCGTGAGTTCCTGCCCCTCCGACGGGTGTGAAATTCATATATATCATCCTTTCGGGCAATATTTCTAATTATTTCTATTGTAGCATACATTTATATAAAACACAAACTCAAATTTTGTTATTTTCTATATTTTTATTGACAAATCGGATACAAGTATTATAATAAAATCAATAACAGTTCTCGGGGCGGGGTGAGATTCCCCACCGGTGGTAGAGTCCACGAGCTGCCTTTGGGCGGTTGATGCGGTGAAATTCCGCAACCGACGGTATAGTCCGGATGATAGAGATTGCTGATAAACCAAGCATTTCGCCCTGCATTTTTGCAGGGCTTTTGTTTTTTCGGCATCTCCGAGGAAAGGAGATTAAAGAATATGAAAAACAACCAGCAAAAAGCAATTAAAACCGCCATAATGGCAATGCTCACGGCACTTTCAATAGTGTCACTCTATGTTATCAGATTCCCTCTGATACCTGCTGCACCGTTCCTTGAATACGATGCCGCCGATATCCCCGTGCTTATCGGTTCAATGCTTCTCGGACCCGTTTCGGGCATAGTCGTACTGCTTGCGGTCTGTATTATTCAGGCAATAACAGTCAGTGCATCGAGCGGAATTATAGGATTTTTCATGCATTTCATTGCTTCGTCGGTGCTTGTTCTCACAGCGTCTTGCATTTACAAGAAAAAGAAAACAACCGCAAGCCTTGTTGCAGGTCTTGTTATCGGCTCGGTTGCAATGACAATAGTTATGATTCCTCTTAACCTTATTTTTACGGGAATATTCATGGGTGCAGGCACTCAGACCGTTATCGGCATGCTCATTCCCGCAATCATTCCCTTCAATCTTCTCAAAGCAGGCATTAACTCCGCCGTCACATTTGCTGTTTTTCTTCCGATTTCGGGAATACTCAAAAAATATATCAAAGGTTCGGATAAATAATGATTGTTCATCCCATTCCCCCGCTTTTTAACAAAAATTCAAAAACACTTATTCTCGGTTCGTTTCCGTCGGTGAAATCAAGAGAAGCCACTTTTTTCTACGGTCATCCGCAGAACAGATTTTGGTCTGTTCTTGCTATGATTTACGGAGTTTCTAAACCTGAAACCGTTGAAGAAAAGAAAAAGCTTGTTCTCGAAAACAACCTCGCGTTGTGGGATGTTATCCAATCATGCGAAATCATCGGAAGCTCCGACAGCTCAATATCCGATGTTACTGCAAACGATTTGAGTGTTATAATAAACAACAGCGGTATTGACAGAATTTTTGTCAACGGCAAAACCGCAGAAAAATATTACAACAAATATACTTATCCCAAAACGGGAATAAAGGCAGTATGTCTGCCTTCAACAAGCCCTGCAAATGCGGCATGGAACATCGAAAAACTTGTTGAAAAATGGAATATAATTAAAGAATGATTAAAAGCGATGCAAAAATTTATTGCATCGCTTTTTTGCACCACATATCACAACCGGAATATACTGATAACAGAAGGACAGGCAAGTTTGAAATTTTTTGCTCCCCGATTTCAAATCTGCGTTTATTTTGCCTGCCGTGTGACAAAAATAGTTTTGAAAGTTAAACTTTGCAAATTCGGAGAGTGATAATATGACCGTTAAACGGGGAGAAATTTACTATGCGGACCTTAGTCCCGTTGTAGGTTCGGAGCAAGGCGGAACAAGACCCGTGCTGATTGTTCAGAACGATGTCGGAAATAAATTCAGCCCCACGGTTATTGCCGCCGCAATAACAAGCCAGCGATTCAAAACAAGTCTGCCGACACACATAAGAGTCAACGCCGACGGGTGCGGACTTGCAAAGGATTCTATTGTTCTTCTTGAACAGGTACGTACTCTTGACAAAAAGAGGTTGAGAGAAAAAATGGGTATTCTTGACGAAACCGATATGGTAAGGGTTGACAGAGCGCTGTCGGTAAGTTTGGGGATAGGTGTGGCTGAATAAAAAGGGCTTGCAAGGGTAATTAACCTTTGCAAGCCTTATGTTTTACTTCGAATTCGTATTAAAGAATTTCACCCATCATGCCGGGCACTGCACCTGCTGCATTTGATTCATCTGTATCAATATGCATTGCAAGAGCAAAATTAGGATTAACTCTGACAACTACATCGTCAAAAACAAGCTTTCTGCCGTCGGATTCAACCTTAACGCAAACAATCTGCTTATCCTCAAGACCGTACTTTTCAGCATCGGCGGGAGTTGCGTGAATGTGTCTCTTTGCAGAGATAACACCACATTCGATTTCAACTTCACCCTTGGGTCCTACAAGCTTGCACTTGCCGCTTGCTGCGATATCGCCGCTTTCACGAACGGGAGCCTTAACGCCGATTGAACGTGCATCTGTGAGTGAAAGCTCAACCTGAGTTGAGGGACGGATAGGTCCGAGATTTGAGACGGCAGGGAAGCTGCCCTTTTCGCCTACAACTGCTACTCTTTCTTCACAAGCGAACTGACCGGGCTGTGAAAGGTCCTTCTTATGTGTAAGCTCATAGCCTTCACCGAAAAGAACATCAAGGTCTGCACGGCTTACATGAACGTGACGTGCTGAAGTTTCAACAAGAACTTCCTTTTTCATAGTAAATCACCTTTATTTCAATAAATTTTTTACAGAATAATGGTGACTGCAAAAAAGCAGTCACCATTTAAGTATAAATTACCAGTTGATTACGTAATCGTTCTCTGTTGAGAAGGGAAGAATAACCACTGCATCGTTAACAGGAAGATTGATTGTCCAGTACATCATGTAGTTTGCTGTAAGAACATTACCTGTTGCAGGGTCAACTGTTACATTGACTGTGCTTGAAGGATAGTTCATTTCTGCTGTACCTACGCCAAACATAGAAAGGAAACCGGGAAGGTTGTCATTAATTGTTGCGGGAGTAACAACATTGAAGGCTCTTGGTGCATGACCCTGACCATGCTTAATATTCGATGACTTAGCATCAGCAACTGTTGTGATTCTGATAATCCACTTGCCGTCTTTTTCGGTAATCTTTGCATCCTTAACATCAGCAACTGTGAGCTTTGATGCCCATGTTTCACCTTCAACAGGGAAGAAGGAATTCTTATCTGCAGCTGAAGTCCATGTAACATTAGCCTTGCTGTCATCAGCACCCATGAAGCCTGCTACAAACTCAGTAGCACTTCCGGGAATAACAGCTTCAAGCCAACCGGGAACATTCTCAATTTCACCTGCAACCGCATGAACCATGTAGTTAGAATGAATACTCTTGGAATTTTTCTTTGCATTGTTGATAGCTGTGTTGAAATATTCAACGATTTCAGCCTTTGTCTGAGGCATAGCATTTGCAGCTTCTGTTGTAGC
>JAZSDF010000170.1:0-9079 GCA_045531035.1 Acutalibacteraceae bacterium
TCTGTCGGTCTTTTCCTTAAGAACAGCATGTTCCGCATCGGAAATAAGCTTTTTGCTCATTTCGGGATATGCTCCGCTCGGAACGAGAGCCCACATCGAGGGGCAGTTATGAATAAGCTTTCCGAGAACCTCGTCAATTGCTCTGTCGAGAGTTTCTTCAAGGAAATCGCTGAAAAATTCCTGAGGAATGGCTCTTACAACGGGATTGAGGAAATAGCCGAGAGCAAGATATTCCTCGGAAACAAGGTTAATGATATTGGGAACGAGGTCGTTATAGAGTGCGTTGCCGTCATTAAAGGTGGTGTTGCCCGCCATGAGGTCGGCAAGCAGATATGAGCCGTCAACTGCGGCAGCGGCAAAAACAACTCTGTCGATATCATCGGGGTCGCAGTATTCGGCAAGATAAACGTTACCGATTGTGCCGCCGAGACTGATGAAGCAGATGCTTACCTTGTCGTGACCCGTCTGTGCCTTGACCATCTGAACATATTCGTCAAGCTTTTCTGCGGCAGAAAGAACATCGCCGAAGGAGCTGTAGGAGAAATAATATGTATGGTCATAGCCGTATTCTTCGCAGAATTCCTCCATGTTGACCTGACGCTTGATGAAATCGTATTCGTTTTTATATTTTGTGGTCGGAAGAACGTTGCCGTTTTCGTCCTTTGAATAACCCTTTGCGTAGTTATAGGACTTTTCGGGCTGATTCTTACATTCTTCGAGCGAATACCAGTATTCGTCAACCGCAACGTCATTGACTCTTGTTCCGTCGGGATTGAAATAGTGGCTTGCAAAGCTTTCGTCGAGGATACCGAGAACGATATCGAGGAGCTTATCTCTGTTGTGGAGAGCAACTGCGCCGAGAATATCGCCGATTTTTTCCTTGAAAGCATTTTCAAGAGCAATTGTGTCAAACATAAATGCAAGGTCCATACCCTCAACGATGGGGAAACCGTCACTTGTGAGCAGGTCATTGCCGTCTTTATCCTGAACATAAACCTGTGACTGCATAATGCCGGGAACGATAATCAGCGGACTTGTGCCGCAATTTCCGCCGCAGTCGGTTTTACATTCGCTGTCCCAATTCCGTGCGTATGCAAACGGTGCTATTGAAAGCATCATGCAGACGGTGAGAACAACGCAGAGAAGTTTCTTGAGTTTCATTGGTATTCCTCTTTTCAAATTAATGATAATCTTTCATATATTCGCCGTGGGCTTCAATAAGCTCGTCAACCATTGCCTTGATGTCGTCGATTGAAAGCTCTGCGGCGGTGTGTGGCTCAAGCATAGCCGCCATATAGATATCTTCTCTCTTCTTTGTAACAGCGGCGTTGATTGTGAGAAGCTGAGCGTTGATATTCGTCTGGTTCATTGCGGCGAGCTGAACGGGAAGCTTGCCTACATGGCAGGGATGAATACCCTTTCCGTCGATAAGGCAGGGAACTTCAACGCAGGCATCTGCGGGAAGGTTTTCGATAAGTCCGGTGTTGAGAACGTTACCGCCGATTTTATAGGGATTGCCCGTAACGATAGCTTCCATGATATATGAAGCATATTCGCCCGAACGCTCGTGGGTAATCTGACCGTTGTCGAGAATTCTTTCCTTTTCAGCCTTCCAGCCTGCAATCTGATTTACGCAGCGGCGGGGATATTCGTCAAGAGGGATGTTGTATCTTTCGATAAGCTCGGGATACTTATCCTTGATATAGAAGCAGTTATATTCTGCATTATGTTCGCTGGATTCGGTGCAGTAATATCCGAAGTTTCTGATGTATTCGAATCTTACCATGTCGCTGTGCTTTTCTCTGTCGTTCATTTCAACAGCTCTCTTGCGGATTTCGGGATAGAGGTCGTTGCCGTCCTTGTCTTCGATTTCAAGCAGCCAGCCCATATGGTTGATGCCTGCGATAAGCTCTTTTCTGCCTTCGAGCTTATCTTCCATGCCGAGTCTGTTGAGCAAATCTCTTGAACAGCTCTGAACGGAATGGCAAAGACCGATTGTTTTGATTTTTGTGTATCTCTGCATATAACCCGAAAGGATTGCCATGGGATTTGTGTAGTTGAGAAACCATGCGTCGGGGCATACCTCTTCCATATCGTCTGCGAAATCCTTGAGAACGGGAATTGTGCGCAGACCTCTCATTATGCCGCCGATACCGAGAGTATCTGCGATTGTCTGGCGGAGACCGTATTTCTTGGGCACTTCAAAGTCGATGATTGTGCAGGGGTCGTAAAGACCGACCTGAATTGCGTTGACAACGAAGGTTGCACCTCGGAGAGCATCTTTTCTGTTTTCAACACCGCAGTATTTTTCGATTTTTGCTCTGCCCTCGTTGACATTCTTGTTCATTGCGCTGAGGATTATGTAGCTGTCCTCAAGTCTTTCCTCGTCGATATCGTAAAGAGCGATAACGCTGTCACGAAGCGCAGGAGTGCACATGCAGTCACCGAGAACGTTTCTTGCGAATACGGTGCTTCCCGCCCCCATGAATGTAATCTTAATCATAATTTTTCTCCTTTCGGAAATCTGTTGCTTTTTTTGCAACACTTATTCAAGTTGATTATAAATTATATAAACAAAAAAATCAATCATAAATATATTGATTATTTCGGATTTTGTGATATGATTAAATTGTAAATTAATCCGTGAAGGAGAAAAACTATGCCTAAATATCTTATTGTCAACGCAGACGACTACGGTATGTGCCATGCGGCAAACGAAGCCGTAGCAGAGCTTTTTGAAGGCGGATGGCTCAAATCCGCAACGGTTATGATGCCTTGTCCCACGGCAAAGGAAGCTGTTGAATTTTCAAATGCTCATCCCGAGCATGCAATCGGTATTCATCTCACAATGACGAGCGAATGGGGCAAATACCGCTGGAAGCCTCTCACCGACGGCAAAACTCTTCTTGACGAAGAGGGATTTATGTGGCATGAGAGCGACCAGGTTGAGAAAAACGCATCCTATGAGGACCTCGAAGCTGAAATCAGAGCACAGATTGACCTTGCCCACAGCTGGGGAATGAAGCCTTCGCATACCGATAACCACATGGGCTCGCTTTACGGCCATTACACAGGCAGACTCGGTCTTGCAAAGATGACCCTCCGTGTCTGCGGTGAATACGGCTATGCTTACCGTCTTTACACAAAGCATGACAAGAGAATCTGTCCCAACGGCACACCCTATTTCCTCTATGCCGCAATAACTCTTCTTTCAAAGAGATGGGGCAAGAAATATAATGTTGTTATTCCCGATTATCTTCTTTTCCCCGACTGGAATGACGCAATGCGCGTAAACTACGAAACATACAGAGAAACAATTCTCAAAATCTGGACAGACATTCCCGAGGACGGCGTTACCGAAACATTCATTCATCCTTCCGTTGAATGTGACGAGCTTAAGGGTATCACAGGCAGATGGCAGGACAGAGTCTGGGAATATCAGCTCATGAAGGACCCCTACACACATAAGTATCTCAAGGACCACGGCGTTGAGCTTATCAGCTACAGAGAGCTGATTAAGATGAAGGGCGGCACCGTAAAGGGTTAAAAAATAACAGCTGTATCATCACGATACAGCTGCTTTTTTTATGCGTTAAGAATAAATATTGCGAGGTTGAGGTAGCCTGCAAAGGTTACCCACAGAAGATAGGGCACCTGAAGGGCAGCGGCAAGCGGACTGATTTTTCTGTATTGCAGAATCGTAAGAAGAATTGATATCCAGAGGAGCACGAGCCAGATAAATGCAAACAGAAATGCCTGCATATTGAAGAAAATTATGCTCCAGAAGAAATTCAGAAACAGGCTTATTCCGTAAAAAATGAATGAATTTCGTGCTGCCTGCGGATTTTCCTCTTTTCTGAGATAAATCATTGCGGCGCTGACACCCATGAGTATGTAGAGAAGAGTCCACACTATCGGAAAAAGTACCGACGGGGGTGCAAGCGGCGGTTTGACGATTTCGGAATAAATGTCCATGTTGCCTGCGGTGAACAGAGCGGACAGTCCCCCGACGGCAAGTGCGATTGCGATTGAGATTGCGTAGGTTTTGATTTCTTTCTTCATATTCTCACCTCACAACATTCTATGCTCAGGATTACGGTTTTATAAGCAATCCCGTTCTGAGAAGAGAAAGAAGTCTCACATTTTCTTTTTCCTTTCCCGAATAATCGGGCATACCGTTTGCTTCGGCGATTTTTCTTCGGTAGGCAAAGCTGCTGTTTTCGCCGATTTTCTTAAGTGCATCAACGATTGAAACCTCGTCGTGGGCGCAGGACATGAAGTAGTTTGCATCCTTCGGATAGGTAATCCACGGACATTTTCCCCAATGTGTCCAGCCTCTTTTGTTGAGTTGGGTTTCCACCACTCCGTAGTTAAAGCCCCTTGCTTCAATCACCTTTTTGTTGCCGACATAAACACCGACATGTCCCTTTTTGAACACAAGAATACCGGGCATTTCGGGCATGGTGTCGAAGGTGCCTTTTTCGGTGCATTTTTTGAGCATACCGTTTGCCGAAACGTCCTGCGAAGCATTATAATGAGGCACGCTCACGAAATTTTCGCTCCAGAGATAGCCCTTTATAAGACCAACGCAGTCGTGAACTCTTTCGCCAAGCTCGGATTTATATTTTTCCATGCGGTTTTCCTTGTAGTGGGAGGGATACTGCTTCTTTTTTGCCTTGAGCAGACTTTTTGTCGCTGTCTGACCGAAGGTGCCGTACCAATAAGGTTTTTCAAGCTGTGAACGTGCATAGTCGCAAAGCCCCGTATTTGTTTTCAAACGGATTATTCCTCCCTTCCGCAGGCATCGATGAAGCCTTCGCCGATGATATATGCAACAACCGCCGCACCCGCCGTGATGATTGCGGTTATCTGTGTTGTCACGCTGTCCGAAACTCCGAAAGCGAGCAGAATCGGGGTGATGAATCCGACAACCGCCGCCCAGAATTTACGGCTTGTGAGTTTTCTTTTCCAGTTTATATCCATATTTTCACCTTCCGTTTTCGATTTCTTTCAGTCGGTAGTCAAGAGCACCGACTCTTTCTTCAAGCTTTCCCGTGCGTTCGATAACGCTGTTGTGTTTGTTGACCCTTTTTTCAAGCTGTTCAAGGCGGAAATTGGTCAGCTTTGAGTTGACCGCAATTCCCGCAAAGGTGCCGAGTGCCGAGCCTGCAAGGGTGATGAGCGAAACAAGAACCTCGGTTTCCATTATTCGCTTTCCCCGTTTCCTTCGATGTATCTTATTCTGATGCTGAACAGAGAAAAGTTGTTTATGGCGTCATAAAAGCTGTTTGTATTGTAAAGAAATGTAACGTTTGCAAGAATGGGAGCGCCGAGAATGTCTGACACAAACACTTTGTGCATATTGATAAAATACGGAACGAAATTATCTGTATCCTGAAGGTCGTGTATATCTGTCCATACGGGATTATTGATATCGCCCATGTTTAATTCAAGACTGACTATTTCTGCACCGACGGGCACGGGATATTTCCCGTTTTTATCTTCGTTTTCAATAATTACGAAGCTGTTATCGGATGAAAAATCTGTTATTCCGGTAAAACATTCCGTGACAACTGTTTTTATTTCATCGGCAAACGCAAATTCCTTGTTATTATATGAAAGAACCCCGTTTTTTTCTGAAAGAGAATCAAGAACTTCAAGGTTTTTGTGAAAATGACCGGGAATAACGCTGTCGCCGTCGGGGTTTGTGCCGTCGGAGCTTCCGCAGTCACCGATTGAGCTTGAAATCATGATTCCGCTTAAAACGGGGCTCTTTATTAAAAATTCACCGTTTTCGTCGTAGCCCTCAAGCTGCACGGAAAGAGCCGTGCCGACCGTGAGGTTTTTATCAACGGGAACGGTTACGGTGTCGGATTTCGGAACGGGACCGTATCTGAACGGACCTCTTTCGGTTGAAAACGCAACAACGTATAATCGGATTTCTTCTCTCGAAGCAAGGTTTTCGGGAGGCGTGATTATGAGCTGACCGGCATTTTTTTCGCCGACCTCTCCGAGAAGCTTACCGTCGGGAAAAGGATTTGACAAAGTAAAATCAATTCTGAAATTTTCCATTATTTCTCCTTTTCATTATTAATTGCACTGCACCAGAGCTTTGCCTGAACGAGGAAATCGAGCATCATTGAAAGCCTGGTACGAACGGAGCCGTATTCACTTTTCAGAAATTCCGTGTCGGGCTCCTCGGGGGAAAAGAGCCTGAAAAGGTCGGAGCAGACGGTACGGGCGTAGTCCACCTGCTGTTCAATTTCCGAGAGCGGAACTTCATTTCTGAGCGGATAATTTTGGTTATCCACGGAATCACCTCCTATTTAGAGTTATTTTACTCTATAGAACATTTGTTCGGTTGCAATTAACATAATAGCGAGAAATTATCGATTTGTCAATGGTTTTTTGTGAATTTTTATGTTTGACTTTACTTATCTATTCTGTTAATATACTTCACGGAAAAATATATTTAATAAAGAAGGTTTAAAAAATGGAAACTCTGTTTTGCATTTCAATTGCTCTCGGCGCGGGTCTTCTGATGTCCAGAGTTGCAAAGCCCCTCGGACTTCCCGCCGTAACGGGTTATCTTGTTGCCGGTATTCTTATAGGACCCTACTGCCTCGGTGCATTGGGATTTGAAGGAATGGGTTTTACCTCTGTTGAAAACGTTAAGGAGTATCAGATTATTTCCGATGCAGCACTCGGCTTTATTGCTTTTGCAATCGGTAACGAATTCCGTCTTTCACAGCTTAAGCAAATCGGAAAAACCGCAACTTTCATCGGTATTTTCCAGGCACTCATCGCAACTCTTCTTGTTGATGCCGCACTTATAGGACTTCACTTTGTTATTCCCGATAAGCTCCCGCTTTCAATGGCGATTATTCTCGGCGCAATCGCTGCCGCAACAGCACCTGCCGCAACGCTGATGGTTGTCCGTCAGTATAAGGCAAAGGGCAAGCTTACGGATTTGCTCCTCCCCATCGTTGCAATCGATGATGCTGTCGGTCTTATAATTTTTGCGGTTTCGTTCGGTATCGCAAAGGCTATTGAGCACGGTCAGTTTAACATCGTTTCAATTGTTGTTGAGCCCATTATTGAAATCGGTGCATCTCTTCTTCTGGGCTTTATCATGGGTCTGCTTTTCTCTGTTTGCGAAAGATTCTTCAGTTCAAACAGCAAGCGTCTTTGCCTTTCCGTAACCTGCGTACTTTTCACCGTTGCTCTTTCAATGATTAAGTTTGAAATCGGCGGAATTCATGTCGGATTTTCAACTCTTCTCGTTTGCATGATGCTCGGTACGGTTTTCTGCAACATCTGCGATTTCTCCGCAGAAATCATGGATAAAACCGACAGATGGACAGTTCCCCTGTTTGTTCTTTTCTTCGTAATGAGCGGTGCAGAGCTTGAACTGAGCGTATTTACCGATATCGTTATTGTCGGAATCGGTGTTGCTTATATCTTCAGCCGTTCGTTCGGTAAATATTTCGGTGCATATTCGAGTGCAAAGCTTATGAAGTGCGACGAAAAAACAACCAAGTATCTCGGTATTACGCTTCTCCCCCAGGCAGGTGTTGCCCTCGGAATGTCGGTAACGGTTATGGAGCTTGGAGAAGTCGGACAGATTGTTCGCAACATTGTTCTTTTCTCCGTTCTTATTTATGAGCTTGTAGGTCCCGTACTCACAAAAATCGCTCTCACAAAGGCAGGCAACATCGAGCCCAAACCACAAGAAAAACACAGAAAGCACCGTGTTGCTCCGCCTAAGATATAAGAAAATCATAAACCCCCGATGTTTTCAAATGCACAGGTCCGTAAAAAACGTACAATGAAAAAAACACCCTCCTATGGTAGAATTAAAGGAACTACCATAGGAGGAATTTTTATGCCCAGAAGTTACAGACACATCAAGCAATATGAAAAAGAAATAAAAGAATTAAGAGAACAAGGATTAACCCAAAGAGAAATTGGAGAAAGATTCGGATTAACCAAAGAGCAAATAAAAGAGTTTTTCAAAAGAGAAAGAAAAAAGGAACGAAATATAGAAGCAGGACAATCTATCCATAAGAGAGGCAGACCTTGCAAAAAAGAAGATGAACTGCCACCATCAATACAAAAATTAGATAAGCTTGCTCAGATGAGATATGTAATGGCAAGTAAAGACAGATATATCAAACAATTAGAAATGGAAATTAAATTGATGCAGGATTTTCTCTCGCTCACAGGAAGGAAGTGAAGCCGTCGGTAAAATACAGAGTAATATATCGCCATAAAGACAAGTATTCAATCAGTAAAATGTGCAGGTTCTTCGGGGTATCCCGTAGCGGATATTACGATTTCGTAGCACGAATGGAAATACCGGATAAGGATTTACCGATTGCTGAAAAGATAAAAGAATGCCAAGGCAAATGTGGTAAAACATACGGTTACCGAAGAGTTCACCTGTGGCTTGAAGGCGAAAGAATCTACAGAAATCCCAAGACAATATTAAGAATCATGCAAAAATATGACTTGCTGTCGGTAATTAGGAGAAAGAAATACCGCAAATATACAGATGTTATCCATAGATACCCTAATATTCTGAACAGAAACTTTAAAGCCGACAGACCAAATCAAAAGTGGGTTACCGATATATCGTATATACATACTTCTCAAGGTGTTGTGTATCTTTCAATCATTAGAGATTTGTATGACAACAGTATAGTTGCATACAAAACAAGCACAACACAAAACGTTGCTCTTGTTTTAAACACAATAAAAGCTGCTAAGAAAAAAGAGAAGGTCACTGCAGAGCTGCAACTCCACAGTGACCAAGGCTTTCAATACACTTCACACGGGTATTTTAAGCTAACTCAATCTTACGGTATAACGCCTTCAATGTCAAGACGTGGAAACCCTTATGACAATTCATTAGCCGAAAATTTCTTTTCTATACTCAAAACAGAATGTATTAACAGAGTAAAACTTAAAACATTTAACGAAGCTCGTTTACTAATAGATCAATATATCTATTTCTACAACAATCAACGAATTCAACTTAAAACAAAACTGACCCCGCTTGAAAAACGAAGTCAGTTTA
>JAZSDF010000063.1:0-2230 GCA_045531035.1 Acutalibacteraceae bacterium
AAGCACTCGCTCTGTGCGATTTCATTTTCGTGGTGAGGGAAGATGAGGTCCTGACCGCCGCAATGAATATCAATGCTTTCGCCGAGGTATCTGCATACCATTGCAGAACATTCGATATGCCAACCGGGTCTGCCCTTACCCCAGGGTGATTCCCAGTAGGGTTCGCCGGGTTTTGCCGACTTCCAGAGCGCAAAATCCATGGGTTCTTTCTTTATGTCACCAACCATGATTCTTGCGCCTGCTTCAAGTTCTTCAAGAGGCTGATGTGAAAGCTTGCCGTATTCATCAAAGGTTTTGGGGCTGAAATAAACATCGCCGTCAACCTCATATGCATGGCCGTTTTCGATAAGACCCGAAACGATTTCGATAATCTTATCAATATTTTCGGTTGCCTTGGGATGGATTGTCGCAGGACGGAAGTTGAGACCCTTTGCATCTGTCCAGAATTCCTCGATATACTTTTCCGAAACATCTGTAAAAGTTGAGTCCTCTTCATTCGCTCTCTTAATAATTTTGTCGTCGATATCAGTGAAATTCTGAACAAAGGTTACGTTATATCCTCTGTATTCAAGATATCTTCTCAGAACATCAAAAACACAGATGGGTCTTGCGTTACCGATATGGATAAAATTATAAACGGTAGGTCCGCAGGCATAGATTTTTACCTCGCCCTCTTTGATAGGTTTAAACTCTTCTTTTTCTCTTGTAAGCGTGTTGAAAATTTTCATTTATTTTACCTCCTGTTGGCTTTTAAGAATATTGATTTCATTTTCAAGTCTTGCGATTTCCTGAGCAACGGGGTCGGGTACATGAACCTGATCAAGGTCATCAATCCTGATTCCGTCACGCTTTACTACTCTTGCGGGAACACCGACAGCAGTTGAATTCGGCGGTATATCCGCCAGCACAACCGCACCTGCGGCAATTCGCGAATTATCGCCTATAACCAAAGGTCCGAGAATCTTTGCACCCGCACCGATCATAACGTTGTTGCCGATTGTGGGGTGTCTTTTCCCAGTGTCCTTACCTGTACCGCCAAGCGTTACACCCTGATAAATGGTAACGTCATCGCCGATAACGGCGGTTTCACCGATAACAACACCTGTTCCGTGGTCAATGAAAAATCTTTTTCCCACTTCAACTGCGGGGTGAATTTCAATTCCGGTTTTCTTTGATGCACGCTGTGACAGCCATCTTGCGGCAAAGAACATCTTCTTTTTATAAAATTTATTTGCAAGTCTGTGAAGCCTTATGGCTTTGAGACCGGGATAAAGCAAAAGGATTTCAAGTGCCGAACGGGCGGCAGGGTCTCTGTCCTTAACACATGCTATATCCTCTCTTAACTGTTTGAACATATACACACCTCTAAAAAAATAAAAAACGCCTTCGCAGTCTAATGACTACGGAGGCGTAAATAACGCGGTTCCACTCCTGTTTGTAACTCATTGGTCGGGAGAAATTCTCCGAACCGAGCGGCTTTAACGCAGCCATACGCACAGAGATACTGTTATTTCCCCCTGCGTGCCGACGGGTGCATTTCGCCAAATCTGACATAAGAAGCATTTCCAGCTGCCTGCTTCCTCTCTGTTATGCCGTTGAATCGGTTACTCTCCCGACGATAGCATTTTGATATCTATAATATTATATGTTGTTTATTTTGAAAAGTCAATCACTTTTTTGCCGTCAACAATATATTTTATTCCCGAAACAACGGTCAAAACAGCGGTTATCCAAAGGAGAATGTTTGATACAAGGGCAAAAATTTCAAAATCAAACGAAACAAATTCTCCGACAAACAGTCCGAGCATTATTACTATTGAGAATACCATTTGAGATACAGTTTTGATTTTTCCGAGCATGCCTGCGGGGATAACAACACCCTGCGCTGATGAAACAAGTCGGAACGAGGTGACGAGAAATTCTCTTGTGAGAATAATCATGACAACCCATATATTGCAAAGACCGAGCTGCATAAAGGCGAGGAGTGCTGCGGTTGTAAGCATTTTATCGGCTACAGGGTCGCAAAGCTTACCGAAAGTTGTCACAAGATTATTCTTTCTTGCAATTTTGCCGTCAAGAAAATCGGTTGCAGACGCAACTGTAAAAATCACAAGTGCGGTAAGATAATGATATTTAAAATCAATGAGCATTGCCGCAAGATAAAACGGCGTAAGAATCATTCTGATTACTGTTAATTTGTTGGGTAAATTCATTTTCAGCTATTTATATC
>JAZSDF010000044.1:0-16758 GCA_045531035.1 Acutalibacteraceae bacterium
CAAAACAACTCTCGCTCTTAAGCTTGCCGAAGAATTCGACGCTCAGGTTATACATATGGACGACTTTTTTCTCCCGTTTGATATGCGTACGGAAACAAGGCTTTCGGAAACGGGCGGAAATGTCCATTATGAGCGTTTTAATGCCGAGGTGGTAACGGGACTCAAAAAAGGGGAGAAATTTGTTTACAGGGCTTTCTGTTGCAAAAACGGAACATATACCGAAGCAAAGGAGATTCTGCCGAACCGACCCGTAATAATTGAAGGAGCGTATACATTTCATCCGAAAATAAAAATAAACTATGATTTGAAGATTTTCCTTAAGTCGGATTATGAAACAAGACTTGAAAGAATCAAGCGAAGAAACGGTGCAGAAGCACTTGAGGTTTTTAAAAGCAAATGGATTCCGTTTGAAGAAAAGTATTTTGCCGAGTTTGGAATTGAAGAAAAGTGTGATATAATAAAACAGATCGAAAAGTAATATTCTTTTCGGTCTGTTACTTTATTCTGTTTAATTATTCGGCAAAGCCTGATTCAACAAGCTTAACAAGCTCATCAACAGCCTGCTCTTCGTCGGGGCCGCCTGCGATAACACGAATGTTTGTGCCACCCATGATACCGAGAGAAAGAACACCAAGAAGGCTCTTGGCATTTACTCTGCGTTCTTCCTTTTCAACCCAGATGGATGACTTGAATTCGTTTGCCTTCTGAATGAAGAATGTTGCAGGACGTGCATGAAGTCCGACCTGATTCTGAACAGTTACATCTTTTACATACATAGTTATATATCTCCCACGCTGAAAATTTCTTGTTAGCACATTACATATTATATCATAAAACTTTGCTTCGTCAACATTTTCAACTGCAGTTTTGATGCTTTCTGAAATAATTCGGCTTGTCGGCCAAAGTGAAGGCAATCAAAAATTTATGTTTTGTTGAAATTGACTATAGACAAAATGGAATTTTCGTATAAGAGGATTAGAGAAGAACCTTTTTACTATTATCCGCACAAGATAACAGTATATTCACGATTCTTCCGACCTCTTATAATTTAGCACAAGTTCTCTCATTGCAATATATTTTAATTGTGAAGAGCAAAAAAGTCAATGTACAAAAGTGATATTGTTTTTAGCGTGCAACAACTTTTTGTTATCATTTTCAACAAATAAATTAATCTTTTTTCGTCGTTTTAACAAAAACAAAAGGAAACAAGGTGTTGCTTGCCTTGTTTCCTTGGTGTTTTTGTTAGTCTAAAACGTAAATTTTAACGTTTCTGTTGCCCCAATCGTAACACATATCTTCGTTATCCATGTAAAGGTCAATGTCGGTGTTGCCCATTTCAACAAATCCGCCGGTGTCTGCAGCAATGCAATAGCCGTAAACATAGGTTCCGTCAGCAGAAACAACATAAAGTTCTGTTCCGTAGGGGATTTCCTTGGGGTCAACAGCAATGTGACCGGGCATGGGCTTTCTGCCGGTTGATGTTGCAGGGTCACCGGTATAAGCAGTTGCTTTACCTGAAATACAATACTTATAATCAACAGGAACGCCGTTTTTATCAAGCTTAACATCTGAAGGAACCTTGAGGTCAGAAATCGGTTCACCGTTATTTTTGAAATCGGAAAGTGTTGTTCTCTGTTTTGTGCCAACCTTTTTAACCTCATTAACGGGTTCCTTTATAACCTTCTCTCTTGAGAAAACGGTTTCTTCAAGTTTGCCGTCAACATATTTTTCTGTGTAGATAGCATATTTTTCACCGTTGACACCCTTGGATATAACCTTTTCCTCGTCAACATACATATTGCTGTCTTTTATAATGTCTGTTCCGTAAGGGATTTCCTGAATTTCGCTCTTGAGATCGTACTTTACTCTGACAATTTTGATTTTTGTAAGGCTGTTAACCTTTGTGTCAAGTGAGGGAAAAACGATATCGTCTTCGTCAACTTCAATTTCTGCCTTTTCAAGAGCATCAGCAACAGTGCCTTTAGCGAGGTAAACCTTTTTGTTTTCGCCGTCAGCCTCAATATTAACACCGAAAGCTCTCTTGATGAAAACCTTCATGCCGTCGAAGATGTTCTCCGAGGGGTTTGCACCGATATCGTCATTGGCGTCAAAAACGAACCCCTTCTTGCTGAGCATACTGCCGAGAGTTTCATCATGACCCAGGAAATAGGAAACAACTCCGCCGTCCTCAATTCTGACAAGCTTTGCTTTTTTGATAATGATTGTGCCACCGTCTTCAGCGTTGAAATTCTTTGTGTTGATTTCATCGCTGATTTCAAGGTCAAATCCTGCTGCCTTGACGATTGCATAGGGGTCTGTTTCTGCGGTAGATATGCTTACTGATTTTTCTCCGTCTGTTACGGTAACCTTGTTAACGGCATTTGTTGTTGCGAAAGCCGTGAAGGTTACGGAGCAAATGAACAAAACTGTGATAATACCGGTCAGAAGCTTGAAGCTGCGTTTGCGGGGAGCTTTGTTCTCGGATAATGAATTGGTAATCATAAAATTCTCCTTATTTTTGCGCATTAGTAGTTTTTTGGTTTGTCCCTTTTTGTATGGTTTGGGGGTAAGCCTCGATTTCCTTTTGTGCAACGGGTGACATTATATTGTCAAAAGTTTAATTTGTCAAATTTTTTTGAAATAATTTTTTGTGCAATATACACAAATGATTTGTCATAAATTTCCAAATCATCACAAAAGCAACTTCCGACATTTGTTTGTTTTTGTCAAAACTTGGGAATTTGTTTGTGAAAAACAGAAAAAGTTACAAATGGTTACAAAAGTGTAAAAAACGGTTACATTTTTCTAAAACAGAAAAATACAGGCATATTATTCAAGTTTTATTTCAGGAATAAAATGCCTGTATTTACAGTATTGTCAGATATTTACTTTTTAATTCTATGAAAAGATACTGTTTAATATTACAACCCTCCCGATTTTGGTTGCAACACAAAACCGAAAGGGTTATATTACTGTACTATTATAGTATTATTAATATACATTATATATAGCATTATCGTTCGGTAAAAAACGATTTTTTAAAGTTGTTCTTGCTGTCAAAATAGTAAACATCGCCGCCGTCGTTTCCGTGGATGCAGGAGTAATTTCCGTTGTCGAAAATAAGTGCGGCGCCGTCATCTATTGCTATACCGGATAAGTCTTGCTGCGTGACCGCCTGAGTGAAAACCTGCCAGTAATCGCTTTCAAAATGGGGGCAGTTGCAGTAGTCAAGAAGACCGAGGCAATCAACGAACATGAACTCATGATTTTCTCCGCAGTCGTCATATCCTCTTGAAAACCAACACATTGAACCTGAGCTTACGCCCGAAAGAATGATGCCTTTTTCGTAGGCTTTTTTAAATACCTCATCGGCACCTGTTTCTTTCCATGTGTCCATGAGAAATTTAAGATTACCGCCGCCTGCGTATACGATATCGCAGGACAGAATTTTATTCTCAATATCTTCTTTGGTAAGAGATTTATCGGTCAGCATCAGCGCGGAAACGCTGCATCCGAGACCGATAAACATTCTAAAGATATGCTCATCGCCGTTTATATCGTCAAATCCTGCCGTAGGAACAAACAAAACAGATGGATTCTTCTTGTTTGAAAGCTTAACTATGTGCTCAAAAATCGGAAGTATTTCATTATCGTCGGTTCTTCCGCCGCCGACACCAACAATTATACCCATGACATTTATTCCTTTCTGAATGTGCTGTGTATATCCTACCATATAAAAAGCTGCTTGACAATATCTACGTTTTGATTTAACATAAAATCGGTGATGAAAATGTATAGACAAAAGCTTTGTCTTGCACTCAGTGCAGGCTACGGCATACCTTATGAAGAACAAATCAAGCTGTTCAAATCAACGGGATTCGAAGGTACCGCAATAGATTTGAGTGACAGAAAAGCGGATGCTTACAAAATAGCGGCATCCGTTAAAGAAGAGAATATGTTTGTTTCATACCTTCATGCACCGTTCAATAAATCAGATGATATGTGGATGGACGGTGAAATCGGGGATATTGCACTTGCGGAGCTTCTTGACTGCGTTGAAACCTGTTCAAGATTAGAGATTCCCGCAATGGTTGCTCACACTTTCATAGGATTTGACAGCGATAATACCCCCACACAAATCGGAATTGAGCGTTACGGTGCCCTTGCAGTCAGAGCAAATGAGCTTGGAGTGAAGCTTGCGCTTGAAAACACTGAAGGTGAGGAATATCTTGCAGCACTTATGAAAGAACTCTCATATATTCCGAGTGTTTCCTTCTGCTGGGATACGGGACACGAGCTTTGTTATAACTACGGCAAGGATCTTATTGCGCTTTACGGCGACAAGCTTTCGGTTACTCATATAAATGATAATCTCGGTATCCGTGATTTTGACGGAAAAATTACTTATATTGATGACCTTCATCTTCTGCCGTTTGACGGAATAACCGATTGGAAGTCGGTTGCCCAAAGAATTGTTAACTGCGGATTTGAGGGGCCTCTATCGTTTGAATTGTCGATAAACAGTAAACCGGGCAGACACGAAAACGATAAATATGCTTCAATGCCTATTGAAAGCTTTGTTGCAGAGGCTTACATAAGAGCTTGCCGCGTTGCGGATTTGGTTATTAAAGAAAAGAAGGAGAATGTTTTATGAGTGAACAGAAATTGACTAAGAAACAGAATATAATTCAGGTTGTTAAATTTGCACTTTTTTCAGCTTCGGCGGGCATAATCCAGATCGTTTCGTTTACTCTGCTTTTTGAGGTTGCAAAGCTTAATAATACGGTCAGCTACATAATTTCACTTGCACTTTCCGTGCTCTGGAATTTTACTTTCAACAGAAAATTCACATTCAAATCGGCGGCAAATGTTCCCGTGGCAATGCTTAAGGTTGCGTTGTTTTACTGCGTGTTTGCACCTCTTTCGACATGGTGGACACATGAGCTTACAGCTCTCGGAGTAAATGAGTATCTTATTGAAGCCGGAACGATGCTTATAAATCTTGTTACGGAATACCTTTATTGCAGATTTGTTGTTTACAGAAATTCGATGAATACTGCAAAATAAATAAAAACCCGATGTTTTGCAAAAAACATCGGGTTTTGAAATTTTATTGATTATTCTTCTTCAACGTAATCCATGAACACAATTTTAACAGCTTCTCTGGGGAAGTCGAAGCGGCGTCTTTCAACGGTTTCGCCTTCCTTGACGCCCTTAAGAGGAACAAGGATATATGTGTTTCTTACGATTTTGCCGTTTGCATCATATGCAATGTAGCTGATTTTCATGTCGTCTTTTCTTGAACCGATTGCGGTTACTTCAACATCAGCATGACCGTCTGCGTTTACGGAAATACCGTCATCCGAAAGTTCGATGTTCTTTATTTTTGCAACGGTGTTGCCGTATACATAGTAGTCGCTTAAAACAATTTCGACATCATTGATTGTTTCGACATAAACAACGGGGAAGGTCTGTCCTTCGGGAGCGGTAACATTTTCGGGGTCGGGTGCGGTCTGTCCGTAAGGATTGATATATGTATAGTTTGCGCTGCCTGTTGTTGCGGGAACTTCGGGAATATTGTTTGTTTTGCAGCCTGCGAAGCAAAGAACAATAACAGTCAAAGCGAGAATAATGCTGATGATTGATTTCATAGAAACAAGTCCTTTCGTATGTATGTATTTATATAATATCATACATTTTTTGATTTTTCAACCGTATTAATTATTTCCTTAACCGTGTCGGCGATTGTAACGGCTGTTTCGGGACCGAGAGAATTGGTTTCTTCATAGTGACGGCGGTCGTGAATATCACGTCCGTTTTCAAAATAAGGAGTTTCGGAATGAAGAATAAAATCGTTGGGAGGAAGTACATAGCCGAGTTCGTCGTTTGCAAGACCGATAATCATAACATCTTCGCCGACGATTTCCTGAAGAGGAACAGGGTTGATTTCGTCGCCGTAACCCGTTGCAGATTTTTCTGCGGGTAGATACCCGCCGTAAACAAGCTCGGGGAATATTTCGCATGGAAGCATGAGAATTTTTAACGAATCGATTTCAAAATAGCTTATTTCGGATTTCATTGCAAATCCCGATTTGTCCGCCATTCTGTATTCCTTCGCTTTGAGTATTCCGGCTTTTGCGGCAATTAAAAGGAGAAGGTTTTCTGCCTTGAAATAGACCTCCTGACGGATAAAACCGATTTTGGGTTTAAGAAGAGTTTCATTTTCGATTGAAAGAGCATAGTCGGCAAGCTTTCTGCCGATATCTGCGGTTGACTGCGAAAAATCGCTGCCGTTATCACGGATTTCTTTTTCGTTCGGAATATCCATGCTTATCATTCCGCCGATAGCACCAACGCAGTAAAGTGTTTCTGCACCGGTCTTTTCACGGATTTTCTCTCTGAAATAGTGGGGGAAATCTGCACTTACAAGCTCATTACAGCCTTGAAGCGATTCGGAATGTGAAGCGAAATTGATTATGTAAGTTTCTCTTGAACCGTCTTCGGGTACAAAACGCAGACGGGTGAGTGTTTTGGAATAAACAATCGGAGTTCTGATATCCTCCTGCATATCGGGAACCTCTGTTTTGCCGAGATACAGTTTACCGATTTTTCTTGAAGAATAAGCTTTTTCGACGGCTTTTACTGTCTGTGAGAAAACAAGCTCCATGTATTTCGGGTCTTTGCCGCTGAGGGGCAGAGGACCCCATATTCCCATGGTGTCAATGCCTGCATGGTTGTGGGTGCAGACAACATTGATTGAACGGCAGCCCGAAAGCTTTGAAAATTCGCTGAGCCTTGAACGAAGCTTGTTGACATCGCTGTTGAGAAGACCTACGCAGTCAAGCGAAACGATAACAATTCCGCCGCGCCCCGAAAGGTCGTCAATCCATACCGCATGGGTATGCGGTGCATCGAGAACACCCTTTGCGGGTTTGTTTTCACCGTAGCCCGCAATATAATATTTTTTCTTGTCAACATCGTCGGGAAGGATGCTTTCCTTCGAAAATCCGAGAGAAAACAGTTCGCTTTTTGCTCTCGGAGTGCAATCAAAGCTTCCTTTTTTCAGCGGCTTTGTGCACTTTTTATCCGTGAGATGCTTTGACTGTGCCGAAAGAACAAATTCAAGAGCCTTATAAGCTGCGGTCAACGGTTTCATTTTTATTCACTCCAATCAAATTTTGTGAGTTTTCCTTTGCAAAGTAAATCGGGGAAATTCCATTGACGGAGAACCTCGTATACTCCGACAGCAACGGAATTTGAAAGATTGAGGCTTCTCGCCGCACTGTTATTTATCATCGGCAGACGCACACATTTTTCCTGGTTTGCATGAAGAAGTTCTTCGGGAAGTCCTGCGGTTTCCTTGCCGAAAACAAGGTAACTGTTATCGGGATAATCAATTTCAGAGTATATTTTTGTTGCTTTTGTTGAAAAATAAAAGAAGCTTCCGTTTTTATTTTTTTCAAAAAAATCGTCAAGATTCTCATAATATGTAATATCAAGCAGGTGCCAGTAATCAAGCCCCCCTCTTTTGAGTTTTGCGTTATCAACACGAAAACCCATCGGTTCAACAAGGTGCAGTCTTGCACCCGTTGCGGCACATGTTCTTGCAATGTTGCCCGTGTTCTGCGGAATCTGGGGTTCAACAAGAACTATATTTAATGTTGGCATTATATGACTTCCTTAAAAAATATTGACACTTGTTTTATCTTTTCCAAAGGACAGAATATTAATAACATCTGTGATTGGAGGGATAGATTTGTTAATGTCATCAAAAAACATGACAACGGCAAAGAGCATCGGTATAGGCATTGCGGTTGGCACAGCTGCTGCTGTTGCAAGCACTAAAATGATGTCTAAAAGCGGCATGAAAGCCTGCAAAAAGAATGTTGCCAAGTGCATGAAGAGCATGGAAAGCATGATGGACGGTATCGCATCAATGACAAAATAATTAACTGTTGAAATTGCTCATTGCACCATCGGTGTTACCCTGAACCATCATTTCGACTGCTTTGCAGGCATTTTCTGCGGCATCTCTCAAAGCGTCAAGCTCATTTTTCTTGAATGATGAAAGCACCCAATCGGCAAGATCATAATCGGGGTGCGGTTTTTCACCGACGCCGAGTTTGATTCTCGGAAACTTATCGGAATTTAAAAGATAAATTATGCTTTTTATTCCGTTGTGTCCGCCGTCGCTGCCCTTGCGCCTTATACGCATTTTTCCGCAGGGAAGAGAGATGTCGTCAAAAACAACAATGATGTTTTCGGGCGGAATTTTATAGAATGATGCTGCTTGTTTTACCGCTTCACCGCTGTTGTTCATGAAGGTCTGCGGTTTCATAAGCAAGCACCTGTGACCGCCAAGTGTTATGTTGGCGGTCACAGATTTAAACTGAATTTTACTGATTTTTTCGCCGTTTTCATCTGCAAGAAGGTCTGCAAACAAAAAACCTGCATTGTGGCGTGTGAGTTCATATTTTTTGCCCGGATTTCCAAGTCCGACAATGATGAACTCGGGAGGTCCCGAAGGTGTTTTATTTCTTGAAAAGAAGTTCATTTTACTTTGATTCCTTTACGATGCCGGCAAATTTGGTTTCTTCAACGCTGACTGAACCGTCGGCGTATTCATCGGGGGTATTTGTATAAACAACGCTGATATTCATTTCGTCAACAAGAGCCTTTACTTCATCGCTTGAAAGCTCAATATCGGAGCAAAGAACGGAAAAGCTTGTTGTGGCTGAACCGCCCGGAGCGATTCCGATTTCTCCGCCTGAGGAGGTGTTGATGTAAATGCCGTTCTTACCGTTATTTTCAACCTCAAAGCCGTAGATTGTGCAGCTTGTGTCGCCCACATTCTCGATAACGATTATCTGCTCAAAGGTGAGCCAGTTTTCGGGTGCGGCATAGAATTCTTCAACCTTCTCTTCTGTCAGACCGTAGTTGGCAACAAGGCGGGATTTATATCTGTCGGGATTTTTTATAAATGCTTCAAGAAGAGAAATTCTTTCGTTTATGGAGTCTTTTGTTACCATAAGTTCTGTTGCGGCTTCATCGGGCTTATTATTAACTGTTGCAAAATAAATTCCCGTTGCGGCTGCAGCGGCGATTGCAATAACAACGATTGCGATAATAACTTTTTTCATGTTTTTGCCTCCGTTTACATATTATTGACATTATTTGAATTATGACAGATTTTTATTAAAAATACAATAGAGAAGTATTAAATTGTTAATAAATTAACATATTATTTATAAATAAAGCAGACTGTCGCACTGTGACAGCCTGCTTTTGATTTATTCGGTTTCGCTGAAACGGTATTTACCGTTTTCGACGTTGCAAATGTATTTTCTGCCTGAGAGAAGCTTGCCTTCAAGCATTTCTTCGGAAAGCTTATCTTCTATCTGCTGCTGAATTGCTCTGCGAAGAGGTCTTGCACCGTAAACCGGATCAAATCCCGCTTTGCCTATTTCATCAACAGCTTCATCGGAAAATTCAAGTTCAAAATCAAGCTCTTTGACACGCTTTGAAAGACCCGAGAGCATCCTGCGTGCAATTTCATTTATATCTCCCTGATTGAGCTGACGGAAAACGATGATGTCATCGACTCTGTTCAGGAATTCGGGTCTGAAAACATTTTTGAGCTCACCCATGACAGCTTCACGGATTTTTCTTTCGTCTGCGGTTTCGCTCTTTTCGGGAGCAAACCCGAGAGTACCCTGACCGCTCTGTGAAATCTTCTTCGCACCGACATTTGATGTCATTATAATGATACAGTTTTTAAAGTCAACTCTTCTGCCCTGGGAATCGGTGAGAATACCGTCCTCAAGAATTTGCAGAAGCATATTGAAAACGTCGGGATGAGCTTTTTCTATTTCGTCAAAAAGGACAACCGAATAGGGCCTGCGGCGCACTTTTTCCGTAAGCTGACCGCCTTCGTCATAGCCGACATATCCGGGAGGGGAACCAACAAGCCTTGAAACGGTGTGTTTTTCCATATATTCGGACATATCAAGTCTTATCATGGCATTTTCGTCACCGAACATTGAAGCGGCAAGAGTTTTGCAAAGCTCGGTTTTGCCTACACCCGTAGGACCGAGGAAAATGAATGAACCCGTAGGTCTCTTTGGGTCTTTAAGACCCGCTCTGCCTCTGCGGATTGCTCTTGCAACGGCACTTACGGCCTCATCCTGACCGACAATTCTTTCATGAAGCTCATCTTCCATATGAAGAAGACGCTGACTTTCTTCCTGGGTAAGCTGAACGACGGGAATACCTGTCCATTGCGATACGATATCTGCGATTTCCTGTTCACCGACCTCGCCCGTTGAGTGGCTGCTTTTTTCCTTCCATGCTCTTCTTTCGTTTTCAAGTTCCTTGGTGATTTGGTTTTTCTCGTCTCTCAATGCGGCTGCGTGTTCGAAGTCCTGAGAATTTATTGCTGACTGCATTTCTTCGCTGAGCGATTTGACTTTATCTTCAAGTTCCTTCAAATCGGGAGGTGTTGTGAACGCTTTAAGACGCACTCGTGATGCCGCTTCGTCAACGAGGTCAATCGCTTTGTCGGGCAGATATCTGTCACCGATATAGCGTGATGACATTTTAACGGCAGCATAAATTGCACCGTCCGTAATTCTGACCTTGTGATGTGCTTCGTATTTGTCACGCAGACCTTTGAGAATTTCGACTGCCTCTTCCTCTGAGGGCTCGCCGACGGTGACAGGCTGAAATCTTCTTTCAAGAGCGGAGTCCTTCTCGATATGCTTTCTGTATTCTTCAAGCGTTGTTGCACCGATAACCTGAAGCTCACCTCTTGCAAGCGAGGGCTTGAGAATGTTTGCGGCATCAACCGCACCCTCTGCCGAGCCCGCACCGATGAGAGTGTGTACCTCGTCAATGAAAAGGATAATATCGCCCGCTTTTTTGACTTCTTCGATTGCGTTTCTGATTCTTTCTTCAAAATCGCCTCTGTATTTTGTGCCCGCAACCATTCCTGTAAGGTCGAGAGTAATTATTCTTTTGTTTCTCAGCAATTCGGGAACTTCACCTGTTGCGATTTTCAGGGCAAGACCTTCTGCAATTGCAGTTTTTCCGACACCGGGCTCACCGATAAGGCAGGGATTGTTTTTGGTTCGTCTGCTTAAAATCTGAATAACCCTTTCGATTTCTTTCTGTCTGCCGATAACGGGGTCAATTCTTCCCTGAGTTGCAAGAACCGTCAAATCTCGGCCAAACTGACTGAGAGTAGGTGTATCTGATTTCTCCTTTGAGTCGTTTTTATGGTTTCCCGAAGGTGCGGAATTACTGCCGAGTGCGTTGGTAAGGTCACGCAGAAGTTCCTGCGGCTGAACGCCCATGCTTGCGAGAATTTCGGTTGCGGCACCCGTACCTTCACGGATAATACCCATGAGAATATGCTCTGTCCCGATATATGAATGGCCCATTCCTCTGCCTTGCACAATGGCAGTGTCTATGATATTCTTCGCTCTCGGTGTGAAATCGTTCGGTGAAAGCACCGTGGGCGAGCCCGTTCCCATGCTGCTTCTGATAATTGCTTCAACCTCGCTGTAGGTTACCTTCTTTGCGGAAAGGGCGGCATATGCCATTCCGCCGCTTTCCTTAAGAAGTCCGAGCAGAATATGCTCGCTTCCCACATAAGTGTGGCCGAGATTTTCTGCGGCTGTTATTGCATTGTTCAATGCTTCGTTGGCTTTCTGAGTAAAGCCTGTAAATCTGTACATATTTTCATCCCCCTACAAGTTCACTTGGTGAACAACTATGCCAATGCTTCCCTTACAACTTTCGCTCTGTATGAATCTCTCAAAGCGGGTGTAGAAGTTTCGGGATTAGATGCGCTTATCGTTGCGGGCTGCATGCTTACGGTCAGCTCGTTGATTTTTTCAATCGGAATATCGACAAGACCTTTTGTCGCACCGAGTCTGACAATCGATATGAGTTCCATGAATTCGTTGGTGCTGAGCAGTCTTGCGTTTTTAAGAATACCGAGAGCGCGGAAGATTTTATCCTCCTCGGCGGGCTTTTTGACAAGCTCAGCCGCCGCGGCTCTTTCCTGAGAAACAAGCTGAAGCACAATGGATTTTAGATTTGCGATTGCTGTTTCTTCGGTTATTCCGAGAGTAATCTGATTGCTTATCTGATACATATCGCCGACGGGCTGTGAGCCTTCGCCGTTTGCACCTCTGATTGTAAGTCCGAGTTTTGAAACCGTGTTTGCAAGCTTTGTCATCTGACCGCAGCGTGTGAGTGCGGGAAGATGAAGCATGACAGAAGCTCTCATTGCCGTGCCGAGATTTGTCGGGCACTGAGTAAGATATCCGATTCTTTCATCAAAGGCATACTTTACTTTACCGTCAATCATTCGGTCAAGCTTGTCTGCAATATCGTATGCTTCTTCAAGAGCAAGTCCCGATTTCATGACCTGCAAGCGGATATGGTCCTCCTCGCAGAGCATTATGCTGACGCTTTCATCCGAGGAAAGAACAAGTGCACTTCCATCCTTTTTCGATGCAAACTCGGGACTGATAAGGTGGCTTTCTGCAAGCGAAACCGCTTGGATTCTTGATAAATCCTTCATTTCGATGTAGCTGAAATCTTTTCTGTCATTCTCAAAAAGTATTCCCTTAATCAGCTCGTTTACTTTGTTTTTACCGTTTATATCGAGCTTTGCGGGGAACGGAAAATCATAGAGATTTCTGGCAAGGCGGATTCTTGTGCTGATAACAACATCGCCCTGATAACCTTTTTCAAGATACCATTTATTCATTTTGTTTCGCCTCCTTCAAGAGCCTTTATTTCATCTCTGATTTTTGCAGCTTCTTCAAATTCCTGTTTTGCAACCGCTTCATTCATTGCGGCTTTAAGTTTTTCGATTTTTTCTTCAACTGTTTCGGTTTTCGGAGGTTCTGCGGGTGCGGTGCTGACCTTTCCGCTATGCTTGATTTTTCCGTGAATTCTCTGGATTGAAGGGAGCAGACGGTCATAGAATGTTGTATAGCAGTCTGCACAGCCTACTCTGCCGTCACGGACAATTTCTTCAAATGAAGTTCCGCATTTTGAACATCTTTGAGTTTTTCCCGAGGATAACGACGGCATCATGTCGCCGAGGAAACCGCCGAAAAGTTCGGAGAGATTCAGTCCGAATCCCGAAAACATATCCGAATAGCCGAGATGTGAGGCACAGTCGGAGCAAAGATGGCTTTCGGCCATATCGCCGTTTATAATCTGTTTGATGTGGGTTGTTGCTTCATTTTTTTCGCAATTCTGACATAACATATTCAATCATCCTTTCTGTGTATCGTAATTAACATTTGTTTGAATATAGTTGCTCTGACTCTTTCCTTGACGGGCGAGGGGAGTGCACGGAGCGAATTCTCTCCCGTTGCTGCAAGCAGAAGCCTTGCGCTGTATGAATCGATTGAACCGCTGTGAAGAAGATTCATGATGTTTGCATGACAGGTTGCATAATCAATCGAATCGCCGATACAGTTCACCGTGTGCATTATTAATGAGGGCTTATCAAGATTTACTCTTGTAATCTTGATATATCCGCCGCCGCCTCTGCGGCTCTCAACGATATAACCCTGCTCGGGAGTGAATCTTGAAGATATGACATAGTTTATCTGGCTGGGCACACAGCCGACAGACTGTGCAAACTCATTTCTCTGAATTTCTGCCATGCCGTCATCCTCAAGCATTTGCATGAGTATTCTTGCTATCTGATTGCTTAAACTCATATAACCATCTCTTTTCTTTATACTGAATTTGACTTTGACTTTCTTTGACTTTAATCACATTATAGTCAAGAAAAGTCAAAAGGTCAAAGGTCAGAAAAGGTCAAATACAGCTAAATATATATCGAAATCGTTGATTATCTTCTGTTTCCTTTCGTTTTCTCGATTTTTCTTAAATTTTAAGATTTGTGCGAAGGTCAAATTAATTATAGTCTTTTTGACTTTTGCTTATGCTGTTATTGATTTTATTTATAAAATATGATATCATTTCGAAAGTTCAGAGGTGTTGCTATGAATAATAAGTCAAAGACAGCCGCAGGAATTATTTTATCTCTTCTCGGCGGAATTTTCTGGGGATTTTCAGGCTCATGCGGTCAGTATCTTTTTACATATCACGGCGTTGACTCGAAATGGATAGTTACGGTAAGAATGATTTTAACGGGAATAATCCTTCTTGTTATAAGCTTTGCAAAACACAAAACGAAGATAACCGGAGTCTGGAAGGGCAAAAGAAACTTCACCCGAATGACTGCGTTTACGGTTTTCGGTCTTATTTTGTGTCAGTATTCATATTTTACCGCAATTGCACATTCAAATGCAGGAACAGCAACGGTTTTGCAGTATCTTTCTCCGGTGATGATACTTGTTTTTGTTTGCATAAAAAATAAAAAGCTTCCTGTCTTTGCAGAGATAATTGCAATTATTCTTGCCGTTGGCGGAACATTTGTTATTGCGACCGGCGGTGACATCGGCTCTTTTGCTGTCTCAACTCCCGCACTTTTATGGGGATTGGCTTCGGCGGTTTTCCTTGCTTGCTATTCTCTTATTCCTGCTCCGCTTCTCAAAGAGTTTGACACGCCCACGATTCTCGGTTGGGGAACGCTTGCAGGAGGCGTTGCGCTTCTTCCCGTTTTCAGACCGTGGGAAATTATGCCTGAAATCAGTTTTTCTCTTGTTGCTGCTCTTTCGGGAATAGTAATTTTCGGAACGGTTCTCGCCTATACATTCTATCTTGAAGGCATACATCTTATCGGGGCAACAAAAGCAAGCATAATTTCAAGTGTTGAACCTGTTTCTGCAACGGTTATCTCGGCTTTATGGCTCGGCACAGAGTTTTCCTCGGCAGATATAATCGGATTTATAATGATTATTTCAACAATATTCATAACCACATTTGCAAACAAAAAGAGCAGCTGATACTGCTCTTTACTTTTTACATATATAATGATATAATATTTTAACTAAATTTTTCGGAGAACTGCCATGGATAAATTCAGAAAGGAATATCTCGGTTCGGGTGTTACCGCTTTTGTTTCGGATGCTCATTCATTCGGAACCGATGCGGTGTTGCTTGCTGATTTTGCGAATCCCTCAAAAAGGGCGATGTGCTGTGACCTCGGTTCGGGCTGCGGAATAATACCCCTCCTTTGGTGCAAAAAGGAAACAGGTAAAATAACCGCAGTTGAGATTCAGCCTCTCGGTGCAGAGCAGATAAACGCCGCAATTGAGTTCAACAATCTTTCAGAAAGACTTACGGCAGTCAACGCCGATTTGAAAGAACTTAAAGGACTTGTTCCGTTCGGATGCTTTGATATTGTAACCATGAATCCGCCATATAAGGCAAGCGGCTCGGGTATTGAAAGCAGAAGCGGTGCGGATAAAATCGCAAGGCATGAAACGATGTGTCTCCTGAGCGATATCTGTCAGACCGCAAAGAAGCTTCTCAATTTCGGCGGCAGACTTTGTATGTGTATCCGTCCGGAAAGAACGGCGGAGTTAATATGTGAAATGCACTCGGCGGGACTTGAGCCGAAAAGAATGAAATTTGTTTCCAAATGTCCGGGCAAAGCACCGTGGCTTGTGCTTGTAGAGGGCAGGAGAGGCGGTAAAACGGGAATAACCGTTGAACCCGAGCTTTTTGTTCATTCGGCAGACGGCGGATATTCCGATGAAATGAAAAAAATCTACGGCGATTATCTTTTGGAGAACAGAGGTGAATAGCTTGAGCGGAACTTTATATGTTGTGGGCACTCCGATAGGAAATCTCGGCGATATGTCTCCGAGAGCGGTTGAAACACTTGAAAACTGCGACTTTATCGCTGCAGAGGATACAAGAGTAACTCTCAAGCTTCTCAATCATTTTGAGATTAAAAAGCCTATGGTCAGTTATTTTGAACATAACAGATTTGAGAGAGGGCCGATTATTGCAGAGAGAATTCTGTCGGGCGAAAGCTGTGCGCTTGTGACTGATGCGGGTATGCCTGCAATCTCCGACCCGGGCGAAGACCTGGTGAAGCTCTGCATGGAAAAGGGAATAAAAATTGAGGCGGTCCCCGGTCCGTGCGCATTTGCAACGGCACTTGCGGTTTCGGGTATGCCGTCAAGAAGATTTACCTTTGAGGGATTTCTTCCCGTTGATAAATCCGACAGAAAAGAGCATATTTCATGGCTTATCGGCGAAACACGAACCATGATTTTTTATGAGGCACCCCACAAGCTTGCACAGACGCTTTCCGATTTGCATAAGGCGCTCGGCGACAGGGAAATTGCAATAGTCAGAGAGCTTACCAAAATACATGAGGAAGTTATAAAAACAACGCTTTCCGAAGCTTCGGAGAAATATTCAAAAGAAGCCATTAAGGGTGAAATAGTGCTTATAGTCAAAGGAGCAGAGCCCGAAGAAAAAGAGAGCATGACCCTTGAACAGGCGGCGGAATATGCGATGAAGCTTGTCGAAAAGGGCGAGAGCAAAACTCAGGCGGCGAAAATTGCCGCAAAAGAAAGCGGTCTGAAAAAAGGCGATATATACAAACTTTTGTTAGAGGAGTAAAATATGATACAGTATTTTCTTGAGAGACCTTATCTTATCGTTATAATGTTTGCCGTTGTTTTGCTTACGCTGTTTGTCTGCGTCAAAGCGGGTCAGGCAAGTGCGAAAAGGTCAAAGGCGAATGAAGCTTTGATAAAGAAGTTTAAGGAAGAAAATGAGCTTCGAAATGAATTTGCGGTGCTT
>JAZSDF010000120.1:0-4056 GCA_045531035.1 Acutalibacteraceae bacterium
TATATCTTTGATTAACAATTCAGCACTTGGCTAAGCGACAAAAAATGCCCTCAACTCAAACGGGTTGAGGGCTATATTATTTTAATATATCTATACAGTATAAACTTTTTGTAGAAAATACCCTTGACAAATCACATCTCATTGTTACATTTTTGAGTTTTTCGCATGAATAGAAAGCTCTTGGTGGTATCTCGGTTATACCGTTACCTATCGTTGCCGAAACAAGCATTGAACAGAATGCAAACGCTTTTTCTCCGATAGACGTAACGGTATCGGGGATAACGATTTCGGTTAATGCATCGCAGTTATAAAACGCATTGTCTGCAATTTCAACAAGAGTTTCGGGAAAAGTTACCGATATTATCAGCTTGTTGTCTGCAAATGCCGAACTGTCAATTTCCTTAACGGCAACACCGCCGAGTTTATCAGGAATCGTGATATCCCCGCTTAATGACGGGTCGCCTTTTGTGATTATGCATTTGCCTGTCTGTGTAATATAATATGTATACATTCCTTCGGTAACTTCTCTTGCGGCAGATGCACCGAGAGGCATAACGCCAAGAAGAGTAAGTAATGCAAGAATCAGACAAAGTGTTTTCTTGATATTATTTTTCATTGTGTTTCTCCTTGTATTTTAAAAACTGAAAATATCGGTAAAATATGCCAAAATTTTTGCAAAGAAAAGCTTTATTTCAAAAAGCAGTCTGCTGAAAAAGCTTTCAGTTCCGTTCATATTGACAATCTGAAATTCAGTTGACATACTGCCCGAATAATTGCCTGTTCCAGTAATTTTAACCGTTGCCGTGCCTTCTTTCTTGTTATTTGAATAAGTGGCGATATACTCTTTATTTTCACAAAGAAGCTTTGTACCGTCGGTTACGATTAATTCGGGAGTAACATCAGAACCTGTGAAAGACTGGTCGGGAATTGCGGCAATTGTTGCTGAAGAAATATTCTTTGTAACAATTGTGAATTTCACCTTGTTGGAAAAGTTCTTATAATCGCCTTTACCCTTGATGGTTACATCAGCTTTACCCGCATTGATATTGTTTGCGTAGCTGACGGAAAAATCAACGTTTTTATGAAGAGCATCATCCGAGTATGAAACAGAAACTTCGGGTTCTATTTCATATCCCGTATATGTCTGATTCGGTATCGGAGCAACAATAAATGTGCTCACTTTTATACCGTTTGCCTGAGCATATGCATAAACATATGAATCCTTGAAACAAACGATTGTCAGATTATCGCATCCGTCAAATGCATCGTCGGCAATTTCGGTAACGCTTCCCGGAATAACAGCAGTTTCAAGAGATGAGCAGTTTTTGAATGTTGCGGTGCCGATTTCCGATACCGTATCGGGAATAATGATAGATTCAAGCGACGAACAGTTTTCAAACGTACCGTAGGGCGCAACATTTCCGCCGATTGCGGTTATACCTTCGCCGAGATGGATTTCTTTTAAATTGCAGCCAAGGAACGGTGATGCGTTGGCGAGATCATCATAATCAAGATCAACTTCGGAATTGTCATAGAATTCAACCTTGCAGTTTTTGGCATTGAAATAAAGAATCTCAAGTTCTTTGCAGTATCCGAAAGCACAGTAGCCGATGAACTCAAGATTTTCATGGATAACTACGATTTCAACGAGAGTTTTCTCAAAGGCAAAGTTGCCTATTTTTTCAAGGCTGTGCGGAAGTTCCAATATGTAGAGCTCCTTGCAATTATGAAATGCAAATGCACCGATTTCTTTGAGACCTTCACCGAAAACAGCCTTGTTGATTCCCGAATCTGAGAAACAGGAATCACCGATTGAAACGAGTTTTGAAGGATAATTTACCTCTTCAAGAAAAGTGCAACTCCTGAAAACACTGCTTTCAAGTTTTTCGAGATTATCGTTCAGGATAGCCTTTGTAATCTTCGTGCCGTCAAACGCATATGAACCGATTTTTTCAACCGATGATAAATCGAGCGTTCCTGTAAGATTGCAATTGTAGAAAGAAGCCGAACCAGCTTCCTTAAGCTTTTCTGTATAAATGACATCCGAAAGAGCCTTGCAATAACCGAAAGCACTGTTTCCTATTTTTACAACATTCTGTATTTCAGCTCTTTCAAGTTTTTTGCAGTTTTCAAACGCCCTGTCGCCGATTTCGGTTACGGTTTCGGGAAGAATGATTCCGTTCAGCGATTCACAGCCGTAAAAACATTCTGCAGGAATCGTCTCAACACCTGACGGTATACTTATTTCTTCAAGAGAAAGATTATTTGCAAATGCAAATTTTCCGATGGTTCTGATTGTTTCGGGCAGAGAAACGGAAACAAGCAGATTTTCTGCAATGTATCTGTCATCGGCAAAAAGTCCTCCTTTTTTCATGCACGAAAATGCGAGAGGTGCAATTGCCGTAACCTTGTGACCATCAAGATGAGACGGCACGGTAACATTGCTTCCACCGCCAATATATCTTGAAATAACAGCTTCGTTATTTTCGTTCAGATAATATCTGAAACTGTCGGTATCATAGGTTGTTCTGCGGTCGCTTTCAATCTTTGAAAAAACAACATTGTTTCCTTCTGCATCAGATATAAAATCAAATCCTGCCGATTTCATTCTGAGCACGGGATAATAAGATACTTCACCGTTGCAGATAATTCTTTTTATAGGAGTTTTTCTGTTTGAGAATCCGCCGGCAAGTTTACCGTTTATGACTATTTCTTCAAGAGCGGAACTGCCTTCAAACTGCACCTGAACGAAGCTGATTTCGTCTGCATTGCAGATAATTTTCTTGACTTTCGACTCTGTTGTAACATTAAGAGCTAATTCTTTTGTATTTGAACCGAGAACCACTTCTTCAACCGCCGTTTCTTCAAACGAGGAAAGACTGAAAGTGGCAAGACTGTCGGGAAGCTTGATTTTTTTGAGTTTCGGACAATTCACGAACGCATGCTCCGCAATTGTTTCAAGACCTTCAACAAGAACAACCTCACTGAGTCTGTCCATGTTACCGAAAGCATTATTACAAATTTTTCTGACGGTTGACGGAACGGATATTTTGCGAATTCTTTTGTTGTTACATTCATTCGGATGATTTTCAAACCCTGAACAATCTTCCTTATATCTTTTAAATCCGTTGAAACTGTATTCACCGATTTTGGTAACGGTCATTCCGTTGATTTCGGAAGGGATGCTCACTTCACGGTCGTTACCGAGATAATTCTTTATGGTAATCTCATTATTATTTACCGTGTATTCGTAATCTCCCGACTGATAAATCTGAACCGCAAATGCAGTCGGCAGAGTGAAATCAAACCCTGCGAAAGCAGATATAACCAAAGATAAAATCAGTATATAAGACAATATTTTTCTTTTCATAAACGTACCTTTCAACTCTTACTCCTTATAAATTATAAATGAGCATGAACATTCTTCAAAGCTGACCGTCACAAAAGCTTCTTCTTTAAACAAACTCTTTTCAATTTCGGTTTCAACCGTATATTCGTCAGCTGTAAGCTCGGTTTCGTCACCGTTGCTGTAAACCGCATAAACATGCATTCCTGAAAGGTCGATGCTGTTCATATCCTTTGCAGTAAAATCAAAATCATCAGGGAATATAGCATAAACCGAAGTCAGCTTCTTTGTTTCAACGCTTTCGATAACCCTTACTTCAAGTGCCTGAGTAAAATCGCCGACGGAAATTCTGACCGTTTCATATTGCGGCTCTGTGCCGAAACTTTCGGAAACCGCAACGGTATAATCGTCAAGTCTCACAAGAATCCTTTCGCCGTTATCATATTCACCGAAAACCCTGAGTCCGCTGTCGCTGAATTTTTCACCGACATAATATTCTTTTCTGAATTCGGGCGTTGTTTCAACGCTGATATTTATTAGGCTCGGAGTTATCTCTGTTGTGGTAACAACCGCCTTTTTCATTGTAGTTGCAGGCTGAGTTGTTGTTGCTTCAACCTGTTTTTCGTTTGTGAATAAATCCGAAACGATGCCCGAAAGTGCCTGAGCTATGGTGATGTCTTCTTCAACTTCAATCTGTGTTGCCGCGGTGA
>JAZSDF010000131.1:0-4141 GCA_045531035.1 Acutalibacteraceae bacterium
CAAACAAGTCGATATTGCGGTCGTTAACGCCTGTATATTTAATGGTATCTGTAATAATCATAATATCTCCTATTTCAAAAAGCCCTGAATTATAACCTCTTCGGCTTCTTCTTCATCCATGCCGAAGGTCATGAGTTTAATAAGCTGGTCGTTATTAATTCGGCCGATTGCCGCTTCGTGAACAATCTGTGCATCAGCTGAATTTGCGGTAATTGCGGGAATTGAGCTGACTGTTGCCTCGTCCATGATAATGGAGTCGCACTGAACATGAGCTCTGCATTTCGCGTTGCCGATTGCGTTGGGATGAAAAATCTGTTTTGACTGATCCTTTGCAACCGAACGGGAAATAATCTGCGAAGAAGCACCCTCGCCGTCAAGATAAACATCCATATCAGAACGTGCATACTGTGTTCCGTGAGTGAGAAGACGCTCTGTCATAATGAGCTTTGCGCCCGCCTTGAGATGAGCCTTTGTATCTCTCACGGTGGAGTCAACGCCCTTTATCTGAACCATTTCCATTTCGCAAACGGAATTTTCATCCTGTTCAACAACGGTAACGGGGTTGAGTATTCTTTCGCCCTTGCCGTCACCCTCGCCGTAATGCTTTTCGACATATTTCACCTTGGCATTTTTGCCGATATGGAAGGTGTGAATACCGTCGTGCTGTGATTTTTCGTCGCCGCTGTTGTGGATACCGCAGCCCGCAACGATGAGAATATCGGCATCGTCACCGATGAAAAAGTCATTATACACAAGGTCGTTGACACCCGTTTCAGTAATGATAACGGGAATATGAACGCTTTCGTTCTTTGTGCCCGGTGCAACGATGATATCAATTCCGGGCTTGTCCGTCTTCGAAACAATTTCAATATTTGCGGTGGAGCGTCTTGAATGACCTTCACCGTTTTTTCTTATGTTATATGCGCCTGCAGGAATTTCGTGGAGGTCAGCAATGGATTCAAGCAATCCCATATCTCTCTTTTCCATTGATTAATTCTCCTTTCCTCTGAAGCCGCAGTTTTCGTTGAATTCGCCCATGAGCTGCGGGAAAATTTCTTCTTTTGTGCCGCTGTTTCTGACCTTACCGTCGGCAATGACAATCATCTTGTCGGCAAGCTGCATTATTCTTTCCTGATGGGAAATGATGATAACGCTTCTGTGACTGCCCTTGCTCATTGACTTGAAGGATTCAACGAGCATTGAGAAGCTCCAGAGGTCAATGCCTGCTTCGGGTTCGTCAAAAATAGCGAGGTCGAGTTTTCTTGCCATAAGAGTCGCGATTTCGATTCTCTTTGCTTCACCACCTGAGAGGGAGTAGTCCATTTCGCGGTTGAGATAGTCCTTTGAGCAAAGACCGACACTTGTGAGATATCCGCAACATTCGTCAACGGGCAACTCGCTTCCTGCCGCAAGAGAGAGAAGTCGGCGCACGGTGAGCCCCTTGAATCTCGGAGGCTGCTGGAAGGCATAGCCTATACCGAGCTTTGCTCTTTCGGTGACGGACATATCGGTGATATCAATATTATTATAATAAATTTTACCGCTTGTGGGCTTTTCAATACCCATGATAAGACGGGCGAGCGTTGATTTTCCGCCGCCGTTGGGACCTGTGATAACAGTAAAAGCACCGTCGGGAATTTCTATACTGAGATTATCTATGATTTCAAGGTTTTTGCCGTCAACATCAACCTTGAAGGAAACGTTTTCAAGCTTTAACATACATCTTTCTCCGTTTATAAATTATCAATTTATTATATAACAATTTGTGTATATTATCAATATGTGTTTAAAAAATTATCATCGCCAAAATTTTCTGTCGAGGCTTCTGTACTGCACCGCCAGAGCGATGTGGGGCACTTCGATTTTCTCGCTGCCCTCGAGGTCTGCCGCTGTTCTTGCAACACGCAGGATTTTGTCGTAGGCTCTCGCGGAAAAGTCAAGCTTTTCAAAAACATTCTCAAGAAAAACCATTGCGGAAGCTTCGGGTCTGCAGAATTTCTTGGTCTGCTCGGGGGTCATTTTTGCGTTGCAGGTTATTCCCGTGCCTGCAAGACGTTCACGCTGAATTTCTCTTGCGGCATTGACACGCTTTTTGATATCCGCCGAACTTTCGGACGGAACCTTGCTCGAAAGACTGTCGAAGTCAACGGGCGGAACTTCAATGTGGATATCCATTCTGTCAAGAAGCGGTCCCGAAACCTTTGCAAGATAACGCTTTGCCGCAACATCTGAGCAGGTACATTCCTTTTTGGGATGGCCCTTGAAACCGCAGGGACACGGATTCATTGCACAGACAACCATCGTTGAGCAAGGATAGGTCAGCGATGCGTTGGCTCTCGATATAGTAACCTTGCCGTCCTCAATCGGCTGACGGAGAACCTCCATGGCTATTCTTGAAAACTCGGGAAGCTCATCAAGGAAAAGAACGCCGTTATGTGAAAGTGAAATTTCACCCGGTCTCGGAATTGCTCCGCCGCCCGAAAGTCCTGCAGGAGATACCGTGTGGTGGGGAGACCTGAACGGTCTTTCACGGATGAGCGAAACTCCATCGGGCATTGCACCGGCAATGGAATAAAGCTCTGTTGTTTCAAGACTTTCTTCAAAAGTCATATCGGGGAGAATGGAGGGAAGCCTTTTTGCGAGCATGCTCTTGCCCGAACCCGGAGGGCCGACCATGATAATATTATGTCCGCCTGCGGCAGCAATTTCCATGGCGTGCTTTGCTTCAAGCTGTCCTTTGACATCTTTGAAATCGGGAGCAAACATTCCGAAGGCGTTTTCGTTCTTTGCAAGTTCCTCGTATTTAACGGGAGTGAGCATTTCTTTGCCCGTCAGATGAGCAAAAACCTGATGAACGTTTTCAACAGCGTAAATATCTATTCCGCTGACAACAGAACATTCAAGAGCGTTATCCGCAGGAACAAAAACACGTTTCATGCCGCTTTTCTTCGCGCGTATTACCATTGACAGCGCACCGTTGATGTGACGCACAAGACCGTCAAGTGAAAGCTCGCCGATGAAAGCGCAGTCACCGAGACTGCATTTGAGCTGTTCGGTTGCTTTGAGGATTGAAATGAGTATGGGCAAATCGTAAACGGGGCCTTCTTTTCTGATGTCGGCAGGGGAAAGGTTGATTGTGACACGGCTTTGAGGAAATGCAAATCCGCAGTTCTTGATTGCGGAACGCACTCTGTTCTTGGCTTCGGCGACGGAAGCATCGGGCAGACCGACAATATCTATTCTCGGTAAGCCCTGACCGAAGTCAACTTCAACTCCGACCATGTAGCTTTCAATTCCGAAAAGACCCATGCTGTTTATTCTTGCGAACATCAAATCACCCCTTTATATTATTTTATAATATCATACTATATAAAAAAAGACAAGTAAAAAGCCACCACAGAGTGATGGCTTTCAGATGATAGTATTGAATTATTTGCCGAACATCATAAGAAGGAAACCTGCGGCAACGGCTGAACCGATAACACCCGCAACATTGGGACCCATGGCGTGCATGAGAAGGAAGTTTGTGGGGTTATACTTTCTGCCTTCAGTCTGTGCAACACGGGCTGCCATGGGAACTGCGGAAACACCTGCAGAACCGATGAGGGGATTGATTTTTCCGCCCGTAACAAGATAGAGAACCTTGCCGAGAAGCAGACCGCCGATTGTTGAGAAACAGAAAGCGGCAAGACCGAGGAAAACAATCTTGATTGTGTCAAGCTTGAGGAATTCTGTGCCGTTGGTGGTTGCACCGACGGTAACACCGAGCATAATGGTTACGATGTTGGTGAGTGCATTCTGTGCGGTATCGCTGAGTCTGTCGGTAACACCGCACTCTTTAAGAAGGTTGCCGAACATGAGCATGCCGATGAGGGGGGCAGCATCGGGAATGAGAAGAGCAACAACAACGAAAACAACAACGGGGAAGATAATTTTCTCTGTCTTGCTAACGGTGCGAAGCTGTTTCATCTCAACCTTTCTTTCCTTTTCAGTTGTAAGAAGCTTCATGATAGGCGGCTGAATAAGGGGGATAAGTGCCATATAGGAATATGCCGCAAGAGCTATGGGTCCGAGAAGATGGCCTGCAAGCTTTGAGGCAACAAGGATTGCTGTGGGACCGTCAGCACCGCCGATGATTGCG
>JAZSDF010000030.1:0-9687 GCA_045531035.1 Acutalibacteraceae bacterium
AACGGAGCATACCATTTTATACATTCCTTCACATAATCTCTGCGGATGTTGTTATAACCCCGGAAAACATTGACTGCCCAGCCGTTTTCCCAGTCATATATAACCGCAACTCTGCTTTCGGTTTCGCTTCCGACAGCGGAATTCAGTTTTTCAAGTGCTTCTCCAAGCTTTGCAACGTTTCTGAAAACTCTTGTGTTTTCGTGTCCGCAATGATCAATAACCGCACCTTGAAATTTTTCATCTCCGCCTCTGCTTTTTCTCCATTGAAAATACTGTATGCTGTCCGCACCGTGTGCAACAGCCTGAATTGATGCAAGCTCATTTATGCCCGATTTGGGGAGCTTGTTGACATCCTGCCAGTTTACCAGCGACGGTGTGCTTTCCATAAGGAAAAACGGCTGACCGTTTCTTAATGAACGGAAAAAATCGTGTAAAAACGCCGCTTCAAGTGCTTCATCAGGATTTTTACCTTTATCCCACGCAGGATAATTATCCCATGATACAAGATCAACATGTTCTGCAAATTTCTGATAATCAATCCCGTTGTATCTTCGCATGAAGTTAGTTGTGACGGGTATATCCGGAGTGATTTCACGCAGGGGTGCAATCTCATTTTCAAAAAAAGAAATGTGGCTGTCGGTTATAAAACGTTGCCATGCAAGATTAAGAGCCGATGCGCTGTCTTCTCCGTTTTTTTCGGGTGGATTAATCTGGTCAAAATCGTTGAAGGAATGCGACCAGAATGCGTTCCACCATTTGAAATTCAGCCCATCGATATCGTTGTGATAATATTCTCTGAGCCATTTTCTGAAAGCCTCGCAGCAAAGCTCACAGCGGCATTCTCCACTGTATTCATTTGAAATATGCCACATTTTCAGGGCGGGATGGTTTTTGTATCTTTCCGCTAGCATTCTGTTGATGCTGCGGACTTTTTCTCTGTAAACCGGAGAAGTGAGACAATGATTGTGTCTGTCACCGAATTTGCGGCGTATCCCGTTTTCGTCTTTTCTTAAAACTTCGGGATATTTTTCGGCAAGCCATGCAGGCCGTGCACCCGACGGAGTGGCAAGGATTGCAGCAATACCGTTCTGATGCATCTTATCAAGGACAGTATCAAGCCATTCAAAATTATAAACGCCTTCTTCAGGTTCAAGTGCTGCCCATGAAAATACACCGACCGTTGCGCTGTTGATATGAGCCAGCTTCATCAGACGCATATCCTCATCCCATATTTCGGGTGTTCTTTTCCATTGGTCAGGATTATAGTCGCCTCCGTGGATGATATAATCAAAAAACTTCTTAGCCATTTTCAACCCTTTCCGCCGTTGCTCTGCAGCTCGATTTCAAGGCACGAATACCCAAGCAGACTGTTGCTTACGGCATCAGGCTGATGCCCGCCGATAAAAAGGGTGATTCTGCCGTCGGGTTCAACTCTTTCACCCTTTTCATTGACGGCTTTTATCCAATAACGGTCAACATCAAGGGTGATTTCTGCTTTTCCGCCTTTTTCAAGCACAACGGATTTTACCGCACAGAGCTGATAATGAGGCGTTGCAAATCTGCTGTCGGTGTAGGATGCGTAAACCTGAACGATTTCCTTTCCGTCTTTATCACCGATGTTTCTGACATCCGTTTTCACCGTTATTTTTTCATCGTCTGAAAAAACAAGCCTTGCATTTTCATAGGCGAATTTTGTGTAAGAAAGACCGAAGCCGAAAGGATAAAGTGCATCGCCGTCAATATATCTGTAGGTTCTGCCCTTCATGCTGTAATCTTCAAAATCGGGAATATCGTGGTCACCCTTGTAAATTGTGACGGGAAGCTTTGCCGAGGGATTGGCATCACCTGCAAGGATATTTGCCAGTGCAAGACCTCCCATTGAACCGGGATACCATGCGTGAATAACGGCTTTTGCATGGTTTCTCACCTTTTCTCCCACATCAATTGAACTTCCGCAGAGAAGAACAACGACAACATTTTCGCAAACACTGCAGACTGCCTCCGCGAGCTTCTGCTGAGTTGCAGGAAGACAGAGCGTGCGCTTATCGCCGCTTGACGTATAATCATCATCAAATCCCGTGTCCTCGCCTTCGACGGAACGGTCAAGACCGAGCGCAAGAATTGTTATATCCGCTTCGGCAGCCGCTGCAACACCGTCGCTTATCATATTCTGAAAACCGCTCCAATGGTTAAGGCTTTCGTCGCAATAATTGCAGCCCCTTTCAACTGTGATTGCAGCATTCCTGAATATTCTGCGTATACCGTCTGCAACGGTCACATATTCAGAGGCATAGCCGTTGTAGTTGCCTTCAAGTGCGGTAAAGGAAAGGGAATTCGGCCCGACAACGGAAATTCTTTTTTTTGTGGTTTTATCAAGAGGAAGGAAATTATCCTTGTTTTCAAGAAGAACAATGCATTGCTCTGCCGTTTTCCGGTTGAGTGCCTTGTGCTCCCGGCTGTCAAGCTTGTCAAATCCGATATCCGAATATGGTCTTATTTCTTCAAATTCACCCAGACGGTAACGGATTGTAAAAAGTCTTTCCGCCGCCATGGTTATATCTTCTTCGCTGATTAAATCCTGCTCATATGCATCAACCAGAGCGTCGTAGGTGTCGCCGCAGTTGAGGTCACATGTGCTTTTAAGAGCAACAGCCGCAGCCTCTGCCCTTGTTTCGACAAATTTATGGAATTTATAGATGTCCTTGAGTGCACCGCAGTCGGAAACAACATAGCCGTCAAAACCCCATTGTTCTCGGAGTATCTGCGATATGAGATAAGAATGGGCACAGCAGGGTTCGCCGTTCAGACGGTTATATGCGCCCATAACACCTGAAACACCCGAGCTGACTGTTTTTTCGAATGCGGGAAGATAAGTTTCCCACATATCATGCATATCGACAACTGCATTGAACCCGTGTCTTGTTTTTTCAGGACCCGAATGAACGGCAAAATGCTTTGAACAGGCTGCCGCTTTCAGAAATTCGCCGTTGCCCTGAATCCCATTGATATAGGAAACGCCGAGCTCCGAGGTGAGAAACGGGTCTTCGCCAAAGGTTTCCTGACCTCTGCCCCAACGGGGATCGCGAAAAATGTTGATATTCGGCGCCCAGAAGGTTATGCCCTTAAAAATATCATGATCACCGTATCTGAGATGCATGTTGTATTTTGCTCTGCCTTCTGTCGAAATAACATCGGCAACCTTGCCCACAAGCTCGGGATCAAAGGTTGAAGCCATTGCTATTGCATGGGGAAAAACAGTGGTTGTGCCTGCTCCGTGAATACCGTGCGAGCTTTCGTTCCACCAATTATACGCTCTGATGCCGAGCCTCTCGATTGCAGGAGCATTATATAAAAGCTGAGAAAGTTTTTCCTCAACCGTCATTTTCGCAACAAGCTCTTTGGCTTTTTTTGCGGCGGTTTCCTTGGTCATAAAAAGTCCTCCTGTTATTTTAAAAAGGCTGTCGGTCCGATACAATTAAGAACCGACAGCCCTGATTATCTGTTTAAGGGTTTTCACTTTTCACAAGCTCGTTGAGAACAGTAACGGTTTCAGAACCGGCTGTGCTTCCTGCCGAAAGCAGCTCCTCGTAATGTCTGTGATAGGTTCCGAAAATTTTATCTGCGCCGTCTGTGTCCCAGATTACATCGGTGATGAAGTGTGCGTAGTCGTTATCGGGAAGAATATAGCCTGTTGCGTCGTTGCAAAGACCCATAACAAGAACAGTTTTTCCCTCAGGAACAAGATTTGCAGTCGGTTCAAGAGTCCACTCTGTCCCTTTATAGGATTCTTCTGCGGAAACAACATTGCCGTAAATAAGCTGAGGAACAATCTCGCCCGGTGCCGTAAGCAGAACAATATCCTTGCCTATTTCTATATAACCTGCTTCCGTAATAATCGAATAGCCCGTTTTGCTTGAAGAATCTTCAACCGTTGTTGTGCCGATAAACCCTTCGGTGGCGCCGTATCCGAAAAGACCTTTTTCAAGCTTTATTGCATATTCTGTCATTTTTACATTAAGAACAGGCTCAATTTCTTTTGCATTATTCTGGGCTTCCAATATAAGTCTTGCATATTCATATCCGTAAAGAATAGCCGTCTTGTATTCTTCCGCAGTGGGGTTAACGACGATTTTTGCATCAACCTCACCAACGGTTGATGCAGGAACATCTGCCCATTTATTAACGGAAACAGGTGCCTGTGCACCCTGGATAAACATAAAATTCATACCTGCTTCATTGATTTTTTCTTCCATAAAAGCGGGAAAATCTGCGGAAAGAAGCTTTGTGGTTTCATCAACAATAGTCGGGTGTGCACCTATGTTTGTAAAAATCGTTCCTGCAGACTCTTTATTGTCGGGAACAAACTTGAAGCAGGCAAAGAAATGCTGATAGCCTTCCGTATAATATCTTTTGTTGACAAGATACGGATAATCGTCTTCGGAATAAAGACCGTTTTGCTCGTCTTTGCCCATGCCTGCTGTTTCAAAATAATAGAGCGATCCCGTTTCCATATTCTTATACGCCTCAACAATTGCATCTGCTGTGCGGTCAATCATTATTTCAAGAAATTCGTGATCAATCGACCTGTCTGCCCCGCCGAAGAAGCTCTTGAGAATTTCAAGCAACAAATCAAGCCCTATGCCCTGTGTATCAATAACCGTGTGGCAATGCGTTGCATTTATATTGATAGCATTGATATCGTTTTTTATATTGCTTTTCTCAAGCTTTTCTTCAACTGCAGCTCTGATTGCACGAATATCGCTGTTTGCAACACCAATGCCGTCGATTGAAGCAAAAACGGTTGTGCCTCTGCCCGAGCCGTCGTTAAGTGCAATCGCAACCGCCTTCTGGTCATCAAAAACTCCGTTTACCTTCTGAGTAAAGTATCCGCCGGTGTAGTATTCCCTGCTTCCGTCAAGAAGATTATCGGGAACAAGGCTTTCCTTGCCAAAGCCGAGCGACCATTTTGCTCCGTCAGCGGGAGTGTCGATGAAATTTTCGGTTCCCTCATAGAAATTTTTGCTTTCGCCTGCAAAATACTCCTCTACCGTCGGATAATCGGGCGTAGGAGTCAGAATTCCGAGAAAACCGATAACCCCGTCAATAATACCGCCGAGAATGTTTGTTACGGCATGGATGGGATTTTTGTTTTCACCAAATCCGAAAGATGCTGATGCATTTACCGTAAAAACCATTGTGAATACAAGAAACAATGCGATGACTGAGCGTGAAAGCTTTTTCATTTTTGCATCTCCTTACATATAAATTTTTCGGTTATTTTGCAGATTCAATCAGGTCTTCAGTTTCATCGAGAATGATTTTTCCTGTTGCCGGACCTGTTGAGTTTGTTTCCTCATAGTGGTCTCTGTCCATATCGTCGGTTGCCTTGTTGATATAAGGCAGTGCTTCATTCAGCAGAAAATCGTTTTCCGCAAGAATATAGCCGAGTTCATCGTTGCAAAGACCGATAACAAACTTGTGTTTGCAGTCCGTCATATCGGAAAGCACTTTTGGGTAATCTGACGGTCTGTGGTTTGCGCTGTCTTTTTCCGAAAGAAATTCTCCGTTGTAAAGCTCGGGGAAGAGTTCGCCGGGAATAAGGAATGCGGCAACATCCTTATCACCCAATTCCAGATATCCTACTTCCGAATAAATGCAGACCTTGCTTCTCTTTTTTGTTCTTCCGATATCATTATTGAGAACCTTAAGATATCTTGCAAGAATAAGCACCGTATTGTCACCGGGAACGGCGATACCTTTGGATTTTATATTGAGAATGGGCATCAGCTCCGTTTCATTACTTACGGAAAGAGCGATTTCACCCAATTGCTTGCCAAAGTCCTTCATATATGCTTCGCAGTCAATCGAATCTCTGTATACCTTCTTTATTTCTTTTGCGGAAATCATACCGCCTATGGCGCCGTTGAAGAAAACGGCATCTGCGCCGGACGCTTTTTCCTCAATTTCTTTGATGAGGTAAGCAGGAAAATCAGCACTGACAAGCGATGTTGTTCCCAGAAGTTCTGCATGCGAAGCAAAATTCACTATGTAAATGTCACCCGTTTTATCATTGGGCGAAAAACGGAATCTGGTGAGATTTTTGTCGTAGGTTTCGGGTGTTCTGACATCTGCCTGCATATCTTCAACAACAGTATGCCCCATAAAAAACCTGCCGTCTTTTCTGTTCTCAAAAGCCGAAATAACTGCCTGCGCCGCCGTTTTTTTAAGACTGTTCATAAAAGACTCGTCTTTGCCGCTTTTATAAATCTTTTCGCCCCAAAGACCCTGGGTATCAATTCCTGCGTGTGTGTGGGTTGAAGAAATGTTGATTGATTTAACTTTGCCGAGTCTTCCGCTTTCAAGTGCAAGCTTTCTAATATCGTTTATATCCTTTCTGCTCATGCCGACGCAATCAAGTGCGCAGAAAACAACGCCGCCGTCACCCCTGTTATCATCAAGATAAACAGCTCTTGCATACAGATTATCCAGCACCCCCTTTACGGGGTTGTTTGAATCATAGCCTGCGATATAATATGTTTTGCTGTCATAATCGTCAGGGGTAAATGATGCTTTACCGAAACCGCAGGTCCATTTTTTGCCGGGAACGTACGAGAATTTCTCGTCACCTGTGAGCATGAATTTATTTGAATTTTCCTGAGTTGTAAAGCATTTTTTCGGAATGGTTGAAAGAATGACATCCATCAGGGTTTTTACTGCTGTTTTTGTGAAACTTTCCTTAAATTTCATATCAATCTCCCCGAAAAACTATATATCTTTACTATACACAAAATTTTCAAAATTTCAAGCATTATTTTCTTGCCTTTTTTAATTTTTTATGATAATGTAAATTTATACCGGATTGAGGGTGGTGAGTTGTAATGGTATTCATCAGGAAATATGAAGAAAAAGACCGCGCTGATGTGCAGTTTGTAAATCACAACAGCGAGGGTCCCGAAGAAGTGCCGGATTTTTTGACGGGGCAGTTTTATCATAACACTTTCTGCAATTATTATATTGAACACGAGCCTGAAAATTGCTTTGTTCTTGATGATAACGGCAGGGCAGTCGGATACATAATCTGCGCTGAAAATTTCGACAGATTCAAAGAGATTTACGACAGGGACTATCTTCCCCGTTCAAACACTTTTGGTGAGGACAGATATGAGTGGGCTTCCACGGCGTACAATTGTCAGGAAAAGTTCAAGAACGAGTATCCTGCTCACCTTCATATCGATATTCTTCCCGAATATCAGAGAATGGGTATGGGCGGCAAAATGGTTGAAGCTTTATGTGACCATCTGGCAAAAAAAGGAATTCACGGCGTCTGTCTTACCTGCGGACCGAGAAATGAAAAGGCTGTCAATTTCTATAAGAAATACGGCTTTGAGCTTCTGTTTCTCGACCACGATGACGCTTGCTTCGGCAAAAAACTCATATAAAAATGTTTTATATAATTAAATCTAGACAGGAGAAATAATTATGGCATCACCGGCTCTGGTTGAACAGCTTTATCAGGCACTTCCCGATGAAACAAAAGAATTTTTAAATACAGCAATTAAAAAAGTTATTGAAGTCAAAAAGCGCGGCGGTAAGGTTGCGGCTGTTATAGGCAGCGGTCCCAACCTTCACGAGGGTGTCACAACTCTGATTGCCGCACTTATCCACGCAGGTCTTATCGACGGCGTAACGACAAGCTCTGCAGTTATCTCTCATGAAATGGGCGGTACACTTGACAGAGTCAAGCGTTTCAATGCAGATATTCTCGGCGACAAATGTCCCGAAAACATCCGTTGCCGCGGCAACATCTATGAACTTACCCAGCTCAGCAAAGAGGAATGGGCACGCATCCGTTCTGAGCTGCCTCTTGATGAAGAACTCGTTTCAATCTGCGAAAAGGCAGAAGGCAAGGTTATCATCAAGGCTGCAGGTAATATGGCTTATCCTGTAGGTTACTTCAATGAAACGGTTTCCACAGAGGTTATGGTTGCGGCGCAGACACTCGGCGAAAGCTTTGAGTATTTTGCGGGTCTCGGCGCTGACCCGAACACTATGATCGGCGCAGGCGCAATCAAGGGCGTACCTGTTCTTGTAAGCGTTCCTCAGCTTATCGGCGGCGGACAGGTTGGTCTTTGCATTTCTGACAGCATCCCCGTAAGCCAGCGTTGCAAGCGTATTGCAAAAATGCTTTCGGAAGCCGATGTTATTATTGAATCCGCAGTTGCTCTTACTCAGGAAATCCACGACGGTCCTTTTGAAACATACACAGGCCACGGAATCTGGGCTGCAATGAACGGTCTGCCCACCTACAGCCTCAAGGATAAAACTCTCATCCGCTTTGACCTTGACGAAAATCTCAAGCGTTCGTGGGATCTCAATAAACAGAGTGAGCTTATTCAGAAAGCAATCAACGAGGGCCTTCCCAAGACCAAGCTTACAAAAATCCCCTTCCGTATGGAAATGTCAGCCTTCACCCGTCTTGAAAACAGCATCCCCGTTATCGGCGATATCGGTGAGCTCTGGCCGATTTTTGTTGACCGTGTCTGCAACGAACTGGGCGTGACGCTTGATTTCACTTCAGCTCCCCAGAACACAGACGAAGGCAAAGCAATGCGTGAGCGTATCTGCGATGAAATCAAGCCGTTCTCACTCAACAAAATGCGCAATGCCCTTCGTGACAAATATAGTTTTTAATCCATAAAAAGGAGATTATAGATATGAGTGCTAAAGTTTTAGGCGTTATTCCTGCACGATACGGTTCTTCCCGTTTGCCCGGCAAGCCTCTTAAAGATATATGCGGAAAACCCATGATCCAGCATGTTTATGAAAACGCAAGCAAATCGAAGATTCTCAGCAAGGTTGTTGTTGCAACAGACGATCAGCGTGTGTATGATGCTGTTATCGCATTTGGCGGCGAAGCTGTTATGACAAGCGTTAATCATCCCACGGGTTCCGACAGAGTTGCAGAGGCTGCAAGCAATTATGACTGTGATTATGTCATCAATATTCAAGGCGACGAGCCTCTTGTTCCCCCCGAAATAATTGATGATATCGGGTCTGCTCTGATTAACAGCCCCGAATGCGTTATGGCAACAGGCAGCGTTCCCATCGAAGGCGACTATGTTCTCAACAACACGGTTGTCAAGGTTGTGACCGATGTTAACGGCAACGCAATCTATTTTTCACGCTCACCCATTCCGTATCCCCGCCATGCCGAGGCTGCGAAATATTTTGAACACGTAGGAATTTATGCTTATACACACGAATTCCTCAATAAATACACAAAGCTCGCCCCTACCCCTCTTTCAGAGGCAGAGTCACTTGAGCAGCTTAAGGTTCTGGAGCACGGATATAAAATCAAAATAGTTCCCGCACCTGCACAGTATGAAGCAGTCAGCGTAGACACAGAGGAAGACCTTCAGGAGGTTATCCGCATTTACAAGGAACGTCACGGCTGCTGATTATAAAGCTCAGACCCCGAATGAAATAAGATAAGTTTCGTTCGGGGTCCTTTTACTATTTTGATGATTTTATTTCAAAAGGGTGAAAAAATATGAAAGTGACACATAACACCGTGGCTATCGGCAAAACCGACTTTTTCGGCTGGCCTGCCAATCACGGTATATGGAAATTCGGCAACGAACTGCTCGTCGGCTTTGAAAAGGGCATACACCATTATAACGGCCCCGG
>JAZSDF010000085.1:0-2419 GCA_045531035.1 Acutalibacteraceae bacterium
GCACAGAACCATATCGGTTGCCTGCGGCCTGTCGCCAATGTAATATGTACCAAACCGAGTGGCAGTGAATTCATATTCCTCGGAGTATTCGCCATTGATAGGGTTGAACCATTGATATGTATAACTTCCGTTCGGAACGAGGTTTCCGACTGTGCCTGTTTTTATTCCGCCGTAATACTTGGTGTTTGCATTCTGAGCAACGGATTCATCGGTAAACGAATAGAAGTATATAACGATTTCGCTGTTATCTTCATTACCTGCATAAGCATAATAAACATTGTTTGCAGGCACAAAATATGATTTATTGTCAAACCTCGGAATAAGATTATACCACTTTGTGCTTTCGAGGAAATCACGCATATATCCGACTTGATATGAGCTCTCATATTCAAGTGCGTCCTGCCATGTTGCGTTGATTTTTTCTTGGCTCGTTATTGTGTCAACGCCGTCTGAACTGTCATTTTCTTCGTCATAAACATTAAGGTAGCTCCAAGTGTCATGGCCGCCCCAACCATAGCCGTACATACCGCTCAGATATGCTGTCCAGCCTTGCATTCTGGAACCGAAGTTTTTTGTCCAGAGATAGCAATACTGACCCTCATAATTAATTGCAGGTTTGCCTTGTGAGTTATACCAGCAATCTTTTTCAACGCGAAAATCGCTTTGCTCCGTTTTTGAAGGATGCCATTGAACAGCGTAAAAATTATGCGATTTTATATCTCTGAAACAGGAAGGCTCCGCATCCTTAAAATAAACCTTGCATTCATCCGTTGCTCCCTTGCCGTTGCCGTAAACCGATGTTGCACCAACGTTTTCCATATGAGCAGAAAGCGGATGGTCATACACATCGTGTTTTGCTATATATTCCGCGATAAGCTTGTAAGGGTTGTTTTCTAATCCCCATTCGGGATGGTTTGTTTCACTCCAATAGAAATCGTTGTCAACCTCTTGACCGAGAGTCCATATAACGGGATATGCGCTGTATCTTGCGACCCAGTAACGGCTGACTTTTTCAAGGTAAGCTTTTGCCGAATCAGACGGTTCATTGCCGTTGAAACCGCCGTTGTTTGAAATAAGAGGCTCAATAAAATAGGAGAAGAAAAACTGTGCATTTGCGTGAACAAGACCGTTTTCGGCAATGATGCGGAATTTTTCGTCATAGTCTGCAAGTCCTGACTTATCGTCTTCGGTTATGCCGTTTGTGAAATCAAACTTTGCTCCGATAGGTTCACTCTGATATACTGTAAAGCCCTGCGAAACACGCTTTTCGCATATTGTTTTAACCATATCAACGGTTTCGTCACCGAGGCTCCAATGTGTATCACCAAGGTAGAAAAACGGTGTGCCGTCATCATAGGTAAAATACTTATTACCTGCATTTGTTGTGACAAAACCGTGTTTATAGATATCGTATTCGCCGCTGTATTCAGAACAGATAACTTTGCCTGTTCTGCTGTCAAGCGAAGTGTTTTCGGCATCCGTGCAGACAGTTCTGAAATACCAATCACCTTCGGAGGGGCAAGCAAAACGGACTTTCCAGATGTTACCGCCGTCCCAGAAAGCAGGGATTTTATAAAGTCTGCCGTTGCCCCAAAGATGCAGTTCAACATCAACATCATTGAATGGGCTTGCATATGATTTTTCGCTTTCAAAAGCAATTTCATTTGCGACCCAGGTTTCCGCATTTAATGTCTGCTCGGGATTCTCAATCGGCTCGCCTTTATATTCAATCCAAGAATGAGGATTTACCGTTGCAGAGGGTATATCGGTTTCGTCCGTACCTTTGATTTTGTTAATTAACTTCGCAAAGCAGTTTACAACTATACCGGTAATTTCTTCTGCTGTGTTTATTATTACAGGTGTACCCGACTTAGTCCCGTTTGAAGCATAAGAGGGGAGTATAGTAAATGAAAACATCACAGAAAGGCAAAGAAGTAAGGAAATATGTTTTTTTAATTTCATACACGCCTCCAAAAATTCTTATTTACAAAACTGATTATAGCACACATCATCTGAAATTACAATCTGGTGCGGGTGTCCTTATAAAATGAAATATGGCTATGCCATATGAAATAAAATTCGCCCATAACATTTGCGAAGCAAATATTTCATACGCGTTAGCGTATTTCACAGCGAAGCTATTTCATTCGCCGTAAGGCGAATTTCATTGAAAAAGAAAAGACACGCAACAGCGTGTCTTTTCTTTTTCTGTGTTTACAACTTGTTTTTGTCAAAAATTGAAATCCCTCAAAACAGCCCGATAAATTGGAATTTGTAGAAACAAAAAAACAAGCAAACTTGTTTTACTATCACACAAATTCAAGTTTGTCACATCACTTAACCTCTGCAATTTTTTCTTCAAGCTTCTGAACGAACCGACCGACAAAATATCCGTCAATAAAACGGTGGTTCACATCAA
>JAZSDF010000025.1:0-14736 GCA_045531035.1 Acutalibacteraceae bacterium
TGCTCGGCGATGCATGGATTGAGAATGACCGCCTTTTCACACAGTGGAACGGAGCGCCTATGGGCACAAGCACACCCCTCAATTGGTACAGAGAGTTCTGTAAAAGAAACGGTATCCGATATCTTTGCACTCACTGTTGCAGACACTTCAACATCTCGCTGATGATCAAGAATCACATTGACGTAGTTTCAGTTTCAGCGGCGGCAGGTCATAAGGATGTTACAACAACTCTCAATATCTATGCTGAAGAATTTGAAGAGGCAAATGCTGCAAGTGTAGAAACAGTTTCAAGCTGTATTTCAATTCCTTCCGCAAACAAAACAACAGATGAATAATGAGAAAGGACATTGCACAAAAACTCGTGCAATGTCCTGTTTTTGTTCGCAAAATCGCATGAAACAAGGCGGAAAAGCCTGTTTTTCCGAGAATAATGTCCAAATAATGTCCAAGGGGTAAAAATAACGAAAATGAAAAAAGCTGAAACCGTTGTATATCAACGATTTCAGCCTTCTTTAAGATGGTCCGAGTGGCGAGACTTGAACTCACGGCCTCTTGACCCCCAGTCAAGCGCGCTACCAACTGCGCCACACCCGGATATTTTATTCCTGACGAGTCTTAGCAACTCAACGTATGCTATTATATCACAGAAACATGAAATGTCAAGCAATTTTTTCAAAATTTCAAAAGTTTTTTATTTTTGATTTTCTTTTTGCTATTGACAAATACTGTTTTATGATGTATGATATAGTCACTTTAACGCATAAAAGCTTTAAAGCAGTAAATACCAGAAGGATGAAACATATGGAAAAATTTGAAATTTGGGTAACAATAGGCATTTATATAGCCATAATGATTATAATCGGAATTACTCAGGGTAAAAAGGCAAAAAGTATTGCAGACCTCACTGTTGGCGGAAGAAACGCAGGTGCATGGCTCTCCGCTCTTTCATACGGTACGGCTTATTTCTCGGCTGTTATGTTCGTAGGATATGCAGGCGGAACAGGTAAGGCTTACGGTCTGTGGGGCGTTCTTGCAGGAATCGGAAATGCCGTTTTCGGTTCATGGCTTGCATGGAAGGTTCTTGCACGCAGAACGAGAGATGTTTCTTACCGTCTCAAGCTCAAAACCATGCCACAGTATCTTGAAAAGCGTTATTCAAGCGAGAAAATGCGTCTTTTTGCTTGTATTATTATTTTCATATTTCTTATCCCCTATTCTGCATCGGTTTATAAAGGTCTTGCTTCCGTAGCGGAAGTTCTCCTCGGAATCAATGTTGATATCTGCATGATTATTATTGCGGTTGTTGCGGCATTGCTTCTTGTTTTCGGCGGGTATCTTGTTCAGGCAAGAGCCGATTTCATGCAGGGAATAGTTATGATGTTCGGTGTTGCACTTCTGATTGTTTGTGTTGTACGCTGCGATGCCGTAGGCGGATTCAAAGGTCTTGCGGAATATGCACACACTCTCGGTACACAGCCATCATCAGCAAACGGTCTTCCAAAGCTCAATGCTTCTCAATGGATTTCACTCTGGGCAACCGTGCTTATGACAAGCTTCGGCACATGGGGTCTTCCTCAGATGGTTACAAAATATTTCGGTATTAAGGACGATAAACAGGCAAAAAAAGGTATTACCATATCAACATTCTTTGCATTTCTTGTTGCAGGCGGCGGATACTTCATAGGTTCACTCTGCTACAGATATTTTACATACTCTCAGCTTAATAACCCCTCAGATCCGAATTACATTGCACAGGACTATATTGTTCCTTATATGCTTAAGGAATCCAATCTTCCCTCGGTGCTTCTCGGAATAGTTCTTGTGCTTCTTATTGCGGCATCGGTATCAACACTTTGCTCCGTAACACTCACCGCAAGTTCAACTCTCACAATTGACTTTATCAAGCATTTCAATAAAGATTTAAGCAACAAAAAATCATCATTGATTATTAAGGTATTATGTGTTATATTTGTAATATCTTCGTATATTATAGCGAATACAGACACCGCAATCCTTGACATGATGAGTTACTCATGGGGGATTATATCGGGTTCATTCCTTGCACCTTATGTTATTTCTCTCTATTGGAAAAAGATGAACACCAAAGGTGCATGGACAGGTATAATCGGCGGATTTGTTGTTGCGGTTATTCCCGCTGCTGCAAAGTTTGCCTCATATTTCACGGCAAATGAAACAGTTGCATGGCTTGCCGGAAAGGGCCCTGTTTTTGCTTGCGTCGCAATGCTTGCTTCTCTTGCACTTTGCTTTGCGGTCAGTGCAGTCACAAAATCAACAAATGAAAAAGAAACAGAATTTTTCTATAACGGCGATGTTCATGTTTCCGCCGCAAATTAATCAGTACATTTATCACCAGAGTGACGGGGATAAAACTCCGCCACTCTGAATTATGTTTATAAATTATATTTAAGGAATGATAAAAATGCCAATCACAGAATTTCTCGAAAAAAATGCCGTTCTTTATAAAGACGACATAAGCCTTGTTGAAATTAATCCCGAGGTTCAGGAAAAGAGCCGTATTACTTGGAGGGAATATTCTCTTATTGAACAGGGTGCAAAGGCAACCGGCAGAAGCGAAATCACATGGGAAGATTTCAATAAAAGAGCAAACCGCTTTGCAAACTTTCTTCTTTCCAGAGGTATCAAAAAAGGTGACAGAGTTGCAATTCTTCTCATGAACTGCATCGAATATCTCCCGATTTATTTCGGTATTCTCAAAACCGGTGCACTTGCGGTACCTCTTAACTACCGTTATACAGCTGATGAAATCAAATACTGCCTCAAGCTTTCAGACAGCAATGCAATCGTTTTCGGCCCCGAATTCACAGGCAGAATGGAGCAGATTTGCGACAGAATTTCTGATGTTCATCTTAAGCTTTACCTTGGCGAAGACTGTCCCACATTTGCAGAAAGCTATAACAAGCTTGTTACATACTGCACATCAAAGAATCCCGAAATTGAAATATCCGACGACGATGAAGCTGCGGTTTATTTTTCATCAGGCACAACAGGTTTTCCGAAGGCTATTCTTCATGCTCACAAGGCACTTGTTCACTCATGCAAGGTTGAACAGAATCATCATTCGCAGACCAAGGACGACGTTTTCCTCTGCATCCCCCCGCTTTATCACACAGGCGCAAAAATGCACTGGTTCGGAAGCCTTCTTTCGGGCGGCAAGGCAGTTCTTCTCAAGGGTGCAAAACCCGAATGGATTATCAAGGCTGTTTCTGAAGAAAACTGCTCAATCGTATGGCTTCTTGTTCCTTGGGCACAGGATATTCTTGATGCAATCGAAAGAGGCGATATCGAGCTTGACCAATACAACCTCTCGCAGTGGAGACTCATGCACATCGGTGCACAGCCCGTTCCTCCCAGCCTTATCAAGAGATGGCTCAAGATATTCCCCCATCATAAATATGACACCAACTACGGTCTGAGTGAATCAATAGGCCCCGGCTGTGTGCATCTCGGCGTTGACAATGTTCACAAGGTTGGAGCAATCGGTAAAGCAGGCTTCGGATGGGAAACAAAAATCGTTGATGAAAACGGCGAAACCGTTGCAAAAGGCGAAGTCGGTGAACTCGCAGTCAAAGGCGACGGCGTTATGCTTTGTTACTACAAAGACGAAAAAGCAACCAATGATGTTATCCACGGCGAATGGCTCTTTACGGGCGATATGGCTCAGGAAGACGAAGACGGCTTCATTTATCTTGTTGACCGAAAGAAAGATGTTATCATTTCGGGCGGTGAAAATCTTTATCCTGTTCAGATTGAAGATTTCCTCCGAAAGCACGATGCGATAAAAGACGTTGCGGTTATCGGTCTTCCCGATTCCAGACTCGGCGAAATTGCAACCGCAATCATTGAAATAAAAGAAGGTTTTGTTGCCGATGAAGAAGATATCAACGACTTCTGCCGTGACCTTCCCCGCTATAAGAGACCTCACAAAATTATCTTTGCCGAGGTTCCCAGAAATCCCACGGGCAAAATCGAAAAGCCCAAGCTTCGCAAAATTTACTGCGGAGAAAGCCTTGTTGCAACTCAGGTCGAAATGAAGCTTGATAAATAAAACTTGTAATTTATATAGAAAAGCATTATAATATATTGATTTTTTATTTACCGGTTAGGAGGAAATCCCTTGAAACTTCTTTTAGGAAACGAAGCGGTGGCAAGAGGTCTTTACGAAGCAGGCTGCCGTGTTGTATCGAGCTATCCCGGAACTCCCAGTACGGAGGTTACGGAATTTGCCGCAAAATATGATGAAATTTTTTCTGAATGGGCACCCAACGAAAAGGTTGCCGCCGAGGTTGCTTTCGGCGCATCGGTTGCAGGCGCGCGTTCATTCTGTGCAATGAAGCACGTCGGTCTCAATGTTGCCGCAGACCCTCTCTTCACAGCATCATACACAGGTGTCAATGCAGGCATGGTTATTCTTGTTGCAGACGACCCCGGCATGCATTCTTCACAAAACGAACAGGATTCAAGACACTATGCAATGGGTTCAAAAACAATGATGCTTGAGCCTTCCGATTCCGCAGAATGTCTTGACTATGCAAAGCGTGCATTTGACATTTCGGAAAAATTCGATACTCCCGTTATCATCAGACTCACAACAAGAGTTGCACACTCCAGAAGCACAGCAGAGCTTTCGGAAAGAGTTGACAACGGTCTTAAGGAATACACAAAGGACCCTCAGAAATATGTTATGGTTCCCGCAAACGCAAAGGTAAAGCACGTTGTTGTTGAACAGCGTATTCTTGACCAGATTGCTTACTGCGAGGAAGGTGCTGAAGGTCTTAACACAATCGAATACAACAGCAAGAAAATCGGCGTTATCACCTCAGGCATCTGCTATCAGTATGCAAAAGAGGCTCTCGGCGAAAACGCATCATATCTCAAGCTCGGCTGCGTTTATCCCCTTCCCGTTGAAATGATTAAAAGGTTTGCGGCTGAATGTGAAAAGGTATATGTTCTTGAAGAACTTGATGACTATATTGAAACTCACTGCCGCAAGAACGGCATTGACGTTATCGGCAAGGAAGCGTTCACTCTTCAGGGCGAATATTCGCAGAGCATGATCGCAAAGGTTATTCTCGGCAAAGAAAACGAAAATCTCAAGTCCGATGTAAACATTGTTCCCAGACCTCCCGTGCTTTGCGCAGGCTGTCCCCACAGAGGACTTTTCTATGCCCTTAAGCAACTTAACGTTACCGTCAGCGGCGACATCGGTTGCTACACTCTCGGTGTTACTCCCCCTCTCGGCATGATGGATACCGTTCTTTGCATGGGTGCATCGGTTTCGGGTCTTCACGGCAGAAACCTTGCAAATCCCGAAAACGCAAAAAAGAGCGTTGCCGTTATCGGTGACTCAACCTTCATCCATTCAGGTGTAACAGGTCTTATAAATATTGCTTACAATGCCACAAATTCAGTTGTCATTATTCTTGACAACTCGATTACAGGCATGACGGGTCATCAACAGAATCCTACAACCGGTAAGAATATCAAGGGAGAACCCGCAAACGCAGTCAGCCTTGAAAAGCTTGCAAAGGCAGTCGGAATCGAAAATGTCTGCGTTGTTGACCCCTATAACCTTGCAGAAACCAAAGAAGGTATCAAGAACGCTCTTGAAGCAGACGGTCCTGCCGTTGTTATTTCAAGACGTCCCTGCGCACTTCTCAAAACAGTTAAACACAATCCGCCCCTTAAGGTTAATGCCGATAAGTGCAAATCCTGCAAAATGTGCATGAAGATAGGCTGTCCCGCAATAAGCATGAAGGATGGCAAAGCACAGATTGACTTCACACAGTGCCTTGGCTGTAACGTTTGCAGTCAGCTCTGCAAATTCGGCGCAATTGAGGAGGGAAAAGCATGAATAAATCAATTATGATTGTCGGTGTCGGCGGTCAGGGAACATTGCTTGCAAGCCGTATTCTCGGTGCAGCACTTCTCGACTGCGGCTATGACGTTAAGGTTTCCGAAGTTCACGGAATGAGCCAGAGAGGCGGCTCAGTTGTTACATATGTCAGATTCGGTGAAAAGGTATCCTCACCCATTATTGAAAAAGGCGAAGCTGATATTATTCTCGCATTTGAAAAACTCGAAGCCGCAAGATGGCTTGAATATCTCAAGCCCGACGGCAAGATTATCGTTAATACACAGCAGATTGACCCCATGCCCGTTGTTATGGGTGCGGCGGAATATCCCAACGGAATCATCGAAGCCCTCAAGGCATCAGGTGCCGATATTGAAACCGTTGATGCTCTTCCCATGGCGGTTGAAGCAGGTAACTCAAAGGCAGTCAACGTCATTCTCATCGGCGCAATGGCAAAGAATATGACTGTTGTTTCAAAAGAAAAATGGATTAAAGCACTTGAAGAAAGTGTCCCCCCAAAATTCCTTGACCTTAATATGAAGGCATTTGAAATGGGCTACGGCATATAAACAAAGAAAGAAGTGTTAACAATGAGCAAATACTATCAGCCCGAAATCGAAACCATGCCGGTTGAAGAAATGAAGGCACTCCAAAGCGAAAAGCTTGTTAAACAGGTTAAGCATGTATATGAAAACGTTGAGTACTACCGCAACCTTATGGATGAAAAGGGCGTCACTCCCGACGATATCAAATCCATTGATGATTTATATAAGCTTCCGTTCCTTACAAAATCTGACCTTCGTGATGCATATCCCTACGGTCTCCTTGGAACAGACCTCAAAAACTGCGTGAGAATTCACTCCACAAGCGGTACAACAGGCAAACGAGTTGTTGCGTTTTACACTCAGGACGACATTAATCTTTGGGAGGATTGCTGTGCAAGAGCAATCGTTGCAGCAGGCGGTTCAAACGAGGATGTTTGTCAGGTTGCTTACGGTTACGGCCTTTTCACCGGAGGCTTCGGTCTCAACGGCGGTTCTCAGAAAGTCGGCTGTCTGACTCTCCCCATGTCATCGGGCAACACAGAGCGTCAGATTCAGTTCATGCAGGACCTTCATTCAACCATCATCTGCTGCACACCTTCTTATGCGGCATATATCGGCGAAACTCTTAAAGAAATGGGACTTTCTCCCGATGATATCGACCTCAAAGCAGGTATTTTCGGCGCAGAACCCTGGACTGAAGAAATGCGCCGTGATATAGAAAAGGCTCTCGGCATAAAGGCATACGATATTTACGGTCTTACAGAGTCAACCGGACCCGGCGTTGCATTTGAATGTGAAGAACAGACGGGTATGCACATCAATGAGGACCACTTCCTCGCAGAAATCATTGACCCCGACACCGGAGAGGTTCTTCCCGAAGGCTCAAAGGGTGAGCTTGTTTTCACAAGCCTTGATAAGGAAGGCTTCCCCCTTCTCAGATACCGCACAAGAGATATCTGTATTCTTTCAAGAAAGAAGTGTTCATGCGGCAGAACTCTTATTAAAATGGCTAAACCCATGGGCAGAAGCGACGATATGATGATTATCCGCGGCGTCAATGTATTCCCCTCACAGATTGAAACCGTGCTTCTTCAGTAAGGTTATTCACCCAACTATCTTATCGAGGTTGACAGAGCAAATAATGTTGACACTCTTGACATTTCGGTTGAGCTCAATCCCGATCAGTTCTCAGATACCGTCAAAGAACTTTCCGCTAAAGAAAAATCGCTTGCAAACGCAATCAAAACAATGCTCGGCATCAATCCCAAGGTTCATCTTGTTGCACCCAAGACAATCACAAGAAGCGAAGGCAAAGCTGTCAGAGTTATTGATAAGAGAAAACTTCACGATTAATAAGAAAGGGGCATAAATATGAGCGTTAAACAGATTTCGGTTTTTGTTGAAAACAAAAAGGGCGGACTTTACGAGGTGACTTCCGTTCTTAACAAAGCAAACGTTGATATCCGTGCTCTTTCAATTGCGGATACAACAGACTACGGTATTCTCCGCCTTATTGTCAGCGACTGCGAAAAAGCACTTGCCGCTCTTAAAGCAGAAGGCATCATCGCTTCGGTAACCGATGTTCTCGGCATCGAGGTTTCAGATACTCCGGGAGGATTTTCTGAAGCAGTAAAAATTCTTGCAGATGCAGATATTGCGGTTGAATATGCATATGCTTTCATCACACGTCATGAAGGTGCGGCTTGTGTTATCATCAGAGTTGAGGACAATGCAAAAGCAGCAAACGTTCTCGGCAAGGCAGGAATTTCACTTATTGAAGCCGATAAAGCTTTCAACTAAAAATCAGCGGCAGTTTCACAAAAATGAAACTGCCGTTTTCTTATACTATTAAATTATCAAGAACCGCAAATGCCTGCGAATAATCCTTTTCGGATTTGAAGCGGGTTATTCTTTTGAGAATTCCGCCATAAAATTTAGGCTCTTCATCTGTTTCTTTTGCTTCTTCCTCTGCCTTATACTCATCAAATCTTTTCTTGAGCACAAAAAGAAATTCGTCCTTGGAATAAACCTTGAATCTTTCAACTTCAAGCTCAAAGGCGAGTTCTTCCAACTCTTCAAAGGCATCGGCACCGTATTCTTCAACCATTTCACGCATGGTATCACCTTCAAAATAATATCTTATTCCGGAAAGATAACCGAAGGCTTTCCTTGTATCGAGATAACCCATTTTCATTCTCTTTGCAAGCATTTCTTCGCTGAAATCGAAGGCAGCACCCAATTCCTCAACATCAAAAGGTCTGATATAAATCATTTCCGCACAGGTTATATCGTTTTTATGCCCTATCCCCTTCATCGAAGAAATATCAACAACAATCATTCTGTTGTAGCCGTTGCGGATAAGCATATTCATCGGTGCGTTATCATAAACTCCGCCGTCGAGATATCTCTCGCCCTCGGGACCGATTTTGCTCACTCCCGGCACTTTTGAAGATGCAAGAAGATAGTCAACAAGCTGACCCTCGGGAATTTTATCAATAAATATTTCAAGCGGAGTAAACTCCGAAAGATGAAATGTTACCATTCCGAATTTAACATCGGATTTTCTTACCTTTTCTTCATTGATAAACGGTGCAATAAGCTCTTTGGTGGGCGACGCGTCAATTCCGCCGTTTCTTACAATCTCTTTAAACAAAGCGGGAAAATTTCTGAAGCTGAAAAGATTTTCAGGGTCACGAAGCTCTTCCGTTATTTTTACACCTTTATCTACGGATGCGCTTTCCCACAGAGTTTTTGCATCGTCAAATGAGTCTGCCGCAATCAAAGCACCGTTGATAGAGCCTATGGAAACTCCGACAACAGCCGAAAATTTTATTCCGAGTTCTTTCATCGCCTGCCACGCACCAAGCTGATAAGTGCCTTTTGCTCCTCCGCCTGCAAGAACAAGACCGTATTTTTTCATAACATCACCATAACAAAGTAATAAAGTAATAATGTAATAATATTTTATCATATTTCACGCTTATTGCAACATAAAAATCTGTTGACATTACATTAATTGCATTATATCATTTTATTATATTAATTATAAGGAAGGTTATTCTCATGAAGCTCCCCGTTTGTGTCGAAAAAAGAATGGACAAATACTGTTCCGTTATTGAAAAATACAGTCCGAAGCTTGCAAGGCTTTACAGAAACTGCTATCCCAACACTCTCGAAACCGCAACCGAGTTTATGCCCGACGGCTCTGTTTTTGTTTTGACCGGCGATATCCCCGCAATGTGGCTCCGTGACTCAACGGCTGAGGTTTCGCACTATATTCCCCTTATAAAGGAAAATGATGATATCAGAGATATCATAAAAGGTGTTATCAAAAGGCAGAGAATGTATATATCTCTCGAGCCTTATGCAAACGCATATAAAAAAGAACCGAACAACCACAAGGAATTCGATGATTATCCCGAAAACCATCCGATTGTGTGGGAAAGAAAATATGAAATCGATTCTCTCTGCTATCCCGTAAGACTTGCTTACCTTTATTGGAAAGCAACTGGAGATAACGGTATTCTCGGCGAAGATTTCCTTAAGAGCACTAAGATAACGGTTAATCTTTGGAAAACGGAACAGCATCATTTTGAAAAATCACCCTACCGTTTCACAAGAAAAAACTGCCCCGAACAGGACACAATCCATAACAACGGTATGGGCAATCCCGTTGATTACACAGGCATGACATGGTCGGGCTTCAGACCGAGCGACGATGCCTGCAGATACGGATATCTCGTTGCATCGAATATGTTTGCGGTTGTTGTTCTCGGATATCTCAAAGAGATGCTTGAAGCGGCATATCCCGAAGAAAAAGAGCTTATAGCAGATTGTGTTACACTAAAAAATGATATTAAAAAGGGTATTTCGGAGTTTGCGGTTGTTGAGCATGAGAAATACGGCAAAATCTACGCCTGCGAAGTTAACGGCAAGGGCGATTATTTCCTTTTCGACGATGCGAATGTTCCGAGCCTTCTTTCCGCACCCTATCTCGGTTTCTGCGCATATGACGATGAAATCTATCTCAACACAAGAAGATTTATCCTCAGTAAGGATAATCCCTATTACTACGAAAGCAAATTCGGAAAGGGCGTCGGAAGTCCGCACACTCCCGAGGGTTATATCTGGCATATCGCTCTTTCCATGCAGGGTCTTTCGAGCAACAATGCCAATGAAATCCGTGACATTCTTCACATTCTCGAAACAACAGATGGTGACACGGGTTATATGCACGAAGGCTTTGACGCAAATGACCCGAACAAATTCACAAGAAGCTGGTTCAGCTGGTCATGTGCTCTTTTTGCGGAGCTTGTTGAAAAAGCGGTTGATGAAAAAATAATTTAAGAAAATACGAAAAAAGACTTGCAAAAAGCAAAACATTATGGTACTATAATATGCGTTCGATAAGAGCGCATATTAATATGCTGCTATGGCTCAGGCGGTAGAGCGCATCCTTGGTAAGGATGAGGTCGGCGGTTCAATTCCGCCTAGCAGCTCCAATCCCTTGAAACTTAAGGTTTCAAGGGATTTTTCTTATGTTTTATGAAATTCATCAGACCGCATCCCTAAATCGCAATTTTTTAGTAAGGGATGCGGTCTGCTGATTTTTAACAATGGTGATGATGAGTGTCTCTCGGAGCTGTTTTGTGATCTATAGAGCAAGTTTTTTCGCGACAATATTCATCTTCGGTTTCAAGTTCCAGTGTTGCATGGTTTATACCGTGTTCCCGCAATTCTTCACGTATTGTTTCTTTTATTTTATGCAAATCCGAATTAGTAACAACGTGCATTGTTGCATAATTGCTTTGTCCGTCCATACTCCAAATATGAATGTGGTGAACGCCGATAACACCGTCAATTTCAGAAATGTGTTCAGCAATTTCTTTGATATCAATTCCGTGCGGTGTTTTTTCGAGAAACAAATCAATTGCTTCTCTGAGATTTCTGACAGCGTTTATAAAGATAAACACTGACACTCCGACAGACATAACAGGGTCAATAAACAACCAGTCCGTAAAACGCATAATGATTGCACCGATAAGAACAACGACCCAACCAAGTACATCCTCAAGCATATGCAGGTTAACAGCCTTCTGATTCAACGAATTTCCGTCACGGGTAAAATATGCCGCACAAAAATTAACACAAACGCCGACAACTGCAAAAACAATCATTCCGTTATAGTTTATTTCGGTGGGATTTATAAATCTTTTGATCGCATTATAAATCACCGTTACCGAACCAAAGAGAATAATAAATGTTGTAATAACACTGCCGATAACCGAATATCTTGCATAACCGTAGGTGTGTTTTTCATCGGGTTGTTTTTTACTTTTCTTTTCAAGAAAATATGAAATTCCGATTCCTGCCGCATCTCCAAAATCATGTATTGCATCGGAAACTATGGCAACGCTGCCGGTGAAGATGCCTCCGATAAATTCAAAAACCGAAAAAGCAAAGTTCAGAATAAAAGCAATAAAAATATTTTTTTCTGTTTTCATAAGAGCCTCCTGTTGACACTCTGTACACTATATTATACAATGAATATGTTACTGAACATCGTGTTCAATTGTATTGTAACAACAGATAGAAACATAATCAACATACGATATTGTTCTGCTATTCAATACTGAACAATTTCAAGAAAATGTATGGAGGAAATATGGACAGACGGCAACGGAAAACAAGAGAAGCAATATTCACGGCATTTATTGAACTTTTATCAAAAAAAGATTTTGCTCAAATCACTGTGGGCGAGATAATAAATCAAGCAGATATAGGCAGAGCTACTTTTTATTCTCACTTTGAAACAAAGGATTTTCTTTTAAAAGAACTGTCCGAAGAATTATTCTGCCATATCTTTGATACTATGAATGAAGAAAAAGTTAATCACAGACATATTTTTGATTGCAATGCTCCTGAATCGGTTTTTCTTCATTTAATTCAGCATTTAAAGAAGAATGACAATAATATCCTTGAATTGCTTTCAAGTCAAAACAATGAATTGTTTTTGCAATATTTCAAACGAAATCTTGGGGAGCTTGTTGTAAGTCAGCTTACTTTATTTGAATCAAGAAAAGCTGAGAAACTACCGGAAAGTTTTTGGATAAACCATATAACTTCAACTTTTGTAGAAACAATTAAGTGGTGGATAGACAACGATATGAGAGAATCACCTGAAACCATAACCGAGTATTTCTTTTTGACTGTATAATCTTTTTAAAGACAAAAACAATAAATAAGAAACCGGCAAACACTCTCCATTCTTCCAATAATCGGTTTTTAATTTTCGAATTATATAAAACAGTAAAAACTCACTATAGATAGATTGATTTTATTATATAATTATTTTATAATGTTATTGATTTAATGATGAGGTCTGAGTTAATGATAAACAAGACCTCTAAACAAATAAAAATCCTAAACGTTATTGCTTTTCAAGGGGTTGTTGGGGGTATCGTCTCCAAAACAAGACCGTTTTACGGTCTTGTGTGCTTGGTAAGGATGAGGTCGGCGGTTCAATTCCGCCTAGCAGCTCCAAAAAGCACTTCCCTCGGGAAGTGCTTTTTCTTTTTTGTTGACAAAAAAGAAACATTAGATTATTCTATAATTACATAAGGAGATGTTTTTATGGCAAGAATTACGGCTTTTTTCACTTCAATTATTATATTTTTTATTTCATGCTTCACACCTGCTGTACCAGAAGCAAAAACAGAGCAGGAACTCGCAAATATCGGCGATATCTGCATCAACTATGAGCTTTCCGACAAGCTTTATGTACTTGATTCCGCAACCTTCAAAAGCAGAGATGAACGTCATATGGCGGTAGGTCTTCAGGGCGTTGTTGCAAAAACAAGCCCCTGCATTTATATTGTTACAAACAGCACCGATAATCATTATCTTGCAGAAATTGAAAAAAGCGGTGTTGAGCTTATCCGCAGCGATGAAAACGGCGAAAAATGGACAGTTAAAACCCTCCTCAATAAATTCAAGTCATACATAACAGATTCGGGCTATGTTCTCTACCGTGAAAGTGAAAAAGCCGAGGGTCTTAATGCCGCAACAAATCTTGCAGCTCTTTACGGCTGGCTTCCCGTACCCGAAAGCCTTGAGCAGCTTGCAATTGATGCCGATCTTACACTTAAAGAGGATTTCTCGGATGATACATACAACCTGATTTTCCAATGGAGCTTCTTTGAAAAACACAAAGATGAATTTAATTATAATGCAATCGTAAGCCTTAAGTATGAGGTTACGGGAGTTCGTGACCTTGCAATTCAGCAGGGATTTTATACCTTCTACATCGATGACGATGAGGACACAAATCTGCTCCGAGGTCGTGTTATGGACTATGCAGGCGACAATGTTCCCGTTCTCGGATGGGTAAAATATGAAGTAGCTTTTGTTGAGCAAGCTTCAAAGAAAGGCAATATCGCTCTTCCCTCAGACCACAGCCATAACAACAGCTATCTTGCCTCGTTCAAATGCGATGTTCCCGACCAAAAGCACAGCGTTGCAAAGGAATACACAGACGAGACAAAGCATTACTGCGCCATTGTTGTCAGCGACGGCGATAATCTTCAATGGATTCAGAACGGCTACAGCGAATTCTACCGTAAGCTTGCGCTTAAAAATCAGTTCCCCGTAACGTGGTCATTCCCTCCCCTGCTTCAGGAATTTTCGCCTGTCACGGTTAAAAAGATTTATTCCGATGCAACCGAAAATGACTACTTCATGGCAGGTGTTTCGGGCGCGGGATATATTCATCCCACCGAATACCCCTATAAAGCATTAGGCGGATTTACCGATTTAACAGCTGCTTCTATGGCAAAGAGCAAGCTCGAATATGTCCAGATTCTTGACGGCACTCCCGATAATGACATTGAACACAAGCTTCTGACCGACAGACTTGAATATTACGCAAGATACAGCAATATCAAGGGCGGTGTTTTAAGCCTTGATCCGACAAGATATGAGGGCGGCAAGGGCATGATTTATTTCGTTAACGACAAGCCCTTTATCAGCTACCGTCTTTCACTTTGGCATCCCGACGGCGAGGGTGCAAAAGTTACAAACGAATGGCTCAATGAGCAAGCAGCAACCGTCAATTCTTATCCTGCGGATATCAAATCAATCAACGGCTACAGCGTTATCAATGTTCATCCGTGGACTGTAAGCATTGAAAATCTTGCATATTTCGTCAGTCAGCTTGATGAAGATGTTGTGCTTGTAACTCTTGATGAGCTTATGGAAATGATTGATAAGAATATTCCTCACGAATATGCAAAACCGGAG
>JAZSDF010000029.1:0-2084 GCA_045531035.1 Acutalibacteraceae bacterium
TGATGAACTTGAAAAGCAGATTCCTCTTCTTCCCAGAGAAGAAATCGCAAGAACCTCAATAGATACAAACGGCAAGATTATCATCGCCAACAATCTTGAACAGGGTGTTGAAATCGCAAATGAAATTGCTCCCGAGCATCTCGAAGTCTGCGTTGATGACCCGTTTGCGCTTCTCGACAAAATCAAGAACGCAGGTTCGATTTTCCTCGGTAAAAATACCCCCGAAGCATTGGGCGACTATCTTGCGGGCACAAACCACACTCTTCCCACTTCAGGCACGGCAAGATTCAGTTCTCCCCTTTCGGTTGACGATTATGTAAAGAAATCACAGTACATTTACTATACAGAAGAAGCGCTCGGCAAAGTCAAGGATAATATCGTTCTCTTTGCAAACCGTGAAGGTCTCCATGCTCACGGAAAGAGTGCGGCAATCAGATTTGAGAAATAAGGTGCACCCATGAGCAGATTTCTTTCAAAAAGCTACGAAAAGCTTGTTCCCTATACTCCGGGCGAACAGGTTAACGAAAAAGTCATAAAGCTTAACACAAACGAATCCCCCTTCCCGCCTTCACCGAAGGTCAAAGAGGTTCTGAGTGAAGCAGTTATCGACAAACTCAATCTTTATTCCGACCCCGAGCTCAAAGAGCTTCGCAGCGCCATAGCAGAGCAATTCGGTGTTACGCCCGATATGGTGTTCTGCGGAAACGGTTCGGATGACGTGCTTGCATTTGCAATCATGGGCTTTTGCGGAAACGGAGGTAAACTCTGCTGTCCCGAAATATCTTACGGATTCTATCCCGTATATGCGGATATCTTCGGCGTTGACCTTGAGCAGATACCTCTCAAAGACGATTTTTCAATTGATGTCAACGATTATATCGGCAAAGGCAAGAATATCGTTATCGCAAATCCCAATGCGCCGACGGGTCTTGCTCTTTCGTTTGAGGATGTTGAAAAAATCATTTCTTCAAACCCCGATAACATTGTTATCATGGACGAAGCCTACATGGCTTTCTGCGGTGAAAGCTGCATGGAGCTTGTTAAAAAATATAATAATCTGCTCGTTACACGAACATTCTCAAAAAGCCATTCGCTTGCAGGTCTGAGAGTCGGTTTCGGCATTGCGTCGAAAGAAATCATCGATGACCTCAACAAGCTCAAATATTCATTCAACCCCTACAACCTCAATACGCTTTCAATTAAGGCGGCTGCAGCGGCAATTGCGGACAATGAATATTACGACGAAAAAATTGCACAGATAGTCAAAAACAGAGAATATACTGTTTCGGAACTTAAAAAGCTCGGATTCAGTTGTACGGACTCAAAAGCAAACTTCGTTTTTGTTTCGCACGACAAAATCCCCGCCGCCACTCTTGCGGCAGAGCTTCGAAAAAAAGGTATTCTCATCAGATATTTCAACAAGGCGAAGATTGATAACTACCTTCGCATAACAATCGGAAGCATTGAAGAAATGCAGACCCTTGTTGCGGCGATTAAAGAAATAACGGAGGGGTAACATGAGAGAAGCCGAAATCAAAAGAAAAACAAATGAAACAGATATAGAGCTTTGGCTGAAACTTGACGGTAAAGGCGATAATGAAATCAACACGGGCTGCGGCTTTCTTGACCATATGCTTGAGCTTTTTGCCCGCCACGGCAGAATGGATTTGAAGGTTAAATGCGTCGGCGATACTCATGTTGACTATCATCACACCGTTGAAGATGTCGGAATTGTTCTCGGTCAGGCATTCGCAAAGGCAGTCGGTGAAAAAAGAGGCATTTCCCGTTACGGAAGTATCCTTCTCCCCATGGATGAAACACTTATTCTTGCAAGCGTTGACATAAGCGGCAGAGCATATCTCAATTACGATGTCAACATTCCCACACCCGCCGTCGGCGGTATGGACACCGAGCTTATCGAAGAATTCTTTATTTCGTTCGTAAGAAACAGCGATATAACTCTTCACATCAAACAGCTTGAAGGTAAAAACAGTCACCACATCATCGAAGGCATTTTCAAAGCGGTTTCAAGAGCGCTTTGCAAGGCTGTTTTTGAAGATTTGACCCTCGGCGGCGAAATACCG
>JAZSDF010000074.1:0-2343 GCA_045531035.1 Acutalibacteraceae bacterium
AACAGAAGCCAGTCAACATCACTCATCGATGAACTTGCACGCTTTGTTTTCACTCCCGATAATGAAAATATTAAACCCACAATGATCGTTAACATCGCTGCACATCCCGACGTTGCAGGTCTTCCCGTTAACGACGAAGACAACGGCAGAGACCTTTCCGGCGACTACATCTACTACCTCGGCGAAAGAATCGAAGAAAAAGGCTATAACTTCATGTTCTTCAACGGTGCTATCGCAGGTATCTATGAAGGCAGAGGTCCTGCAGGTGACGGTGTTCCCACAGACCGCAGATACGAAGAAACTCTCCGTTACGGTCACGAAATTGCGAACATGGCACTCAATCTTACAAACACAGTTGAACAGATTGAAGCTAACATGACAGCCGAAGAAAAGGCAATCATGGAAGAAGAAAAGAAAATCGGCGGAGAATACTATACACTTTGGTACAAAGACTGGGAACCCGTTGAAGAAAAGGTTCTTGAACCCAACCTCAACATCATCATTAAAGAGGTTAAGATTAAGGTTACAAATCCTCTTATTCAGCTTGTAGGCAAGCTCAATCTTGTTAACTACACAGTTTGCAAGGAAGGCTTCAATTACTACATTTTCGCAGAAATAGGTTACATGGAAATGGGCGGTGTTAAGGTTGCATTCATGCCCGGCGAAATCGTTCAGGACCTCATCTGCGGCGGCGGTTCACTCACAGCAGAAGGATCATTCTCAGGCAAGGACTTCGGTTACAAGACCGTCTATGAACTCTTCGGTGAAGACACAATCTGCTTCGGTCTTATGAACGATGCTATCGGTTATGTTGTTCCCGACAATGACTACTCAATGGCTCTTCTCGGCGACCACTATCAGGAAATGATTTCTCTCGGTGAAGAAGCCGGCTCAACAATCTTGAAGGGCATGGCTGAAATCGCAGAAGAAATTAAATAATAAAACAATAATTTTTACGGCTGTCTGAAATGGCAGCCGTAATTTTTTGTTTTTATATTGACTTTATTAAGGTAAATTGATAAAATATGCAGATGTAATCTATGATAAAGGATGTTTCGGATGCAAAAACCGTTTGTAAAAGGTCTGTCGCACGGAATACCGATTTGCCTTGGATATTTTTCCGTTTCCTTTGGTTTCGGAATTCTTGCCGTAAAATCGGGACTTCAGGCGATAGATGCTGTTCTTATTTCATTAACCAACCTCACCTCTGCAGGACAAGCCGCAGGAGTAGGTATAATAGCTGCCGTAGGCACTCTGCTTGAAATGGCAATAACACAATTTGTCATTAATCTGCGATATTCACTCATGGGACTTACGCTTTCACAGAAACTTTCGGATAAATTTACAACTATCCACAGACTTATCGCTTCATTCGGAATAACCGACGAAATATTTGCCGTTGCGGTTTCACAAAAAGACAAACTTGTTCCGTCATATATGTACGGTCTTATTATGATTTCGGCAACAGGCTGGGTCGGCGGCACTGCATTGGGTGCGGTTGCAGGTCTTGCACTCCCTGCTTCACTCACTGCCGCCATGGGAATTCTGCTTTACGGAATGTTTGTTGCGATTATTGTTCCCGCCGCAAGAAAATGCAAAAAAGATTTAATAGTTATTCTTCTTGCCGCCGCCTTCAGTGCTGTTTTCAAATATTTGCTCCCCGGAGTTTCATTCGGATTTGCAATCATAATCAGCGCAATTCTCGCCGCCGTTATCGGTGCACTTCTTTTCCCGATTAATCTTGCGGAAACGGAGGGCGAAAACGAATGACCATGTTTCTTTATATTGCCGTCATGGCAGGCGTTACATATCTTATCCGAATGATTCCGTTCACCCTTTTCAGGAAGAAAATCAAATCAAGATTTATTCAGAGCGTTCTCTACTATATCCCCTATGCGGTACTCAGCGCAATGACATTCCCCGCAATTTTCTATTCAACGGATAACACGGTCACGGCAGTTGTGGGTACGGTTATAGCAATTATTCTTGCATATTTCAAATTACCGCTTACGGTTGTTGCGATTGCGGCTTGTGCGGCGGCGTTTTTGACAGGATTCATAATTTAAAAATGAAATAAAAGACGGAATATTGAGCTTTTTCTCAACATTCCGTCTTTATTTTATATCAGATTCCAGTCTGAAACTTTACCGACCTTTTTCCATGCAGCTTCCGCTTCCTTGACCCATTCGTCAAAGCCGTCGGGGGTTTCGGGGAAACGTTCATAGAGAGATGTCATCATACCGCTGTTTATAACTGCATTGACAACGCTCTTAAGCTCCCATATTCTGATATTGCCCGTAACAAGTCCGATAATTACAAAAATAAGGGTTTTGAGATAATCGG
>JAZSDF010000090.1:0-4583 GCA_045531035.1 Acutalibacteraceae bacterium
CCCATCATTCTTTTTATGCATGCTCCTCTATATGAAAATGAGCTTTATAAGAAGAGTTATGAATTCTGGAACGGTGAAATATGCCTGCTTGGCTCTGACTCAGAGGTTCACCCCGAGGTCAAAGGTGATATAGCAGAGCCGACAGAAGCTTCAAAGGCATTTTACGAATATGTCACCGGTGAGCCTGTGATTAAAGCTGTGCTTGCAGGGCATCTGCATTTCGGTTTTGAGAGCAGACTTCGCGGCGGTACGATGCAGTATGTAACAAATCGCGGTGACAGAGGAAACGCAAGAGAGATAACAATATTATAAAAAGAAACAATCAGGCGCAACAATATATCTGTTGCGCCTGAAGTATATTCTGTTGTATATTTAGATATTTTCATCGAGTAATCTCAATTCAAATTATGGCTTAATTACAAAAGTGCAGAAATACGCAATTTATTAATTCACCTTTTCAAATCCATAATAATCCGTTTTCTTTACCTCTTGGTTTGCTTACAATCACATTATATATTGAATAATATCCAACAAAACTCCCTTTAACCGATTTTAATTTTGAAACAAATCGGCAAATCATTTTTAAATTCGCCTTTAAGTTCTATTTTAAGAGAATTCTCATCTCTTGAATAGTCTATCTCTTCATTACTGCCCAAAAGCTCAACGCTTTCAATCAGATAGTCGTGAGGAATATGCTTTCTGAGAGTTTTGATATTTACGGTTTTTGAAGGTCTCATCTGAAAAGCATAAAGATATCCGTTTTTATATGTAAACCTGAAATCTTCGGTTGTGAACTGCTTTTCGTCGCCGTCTTTGAAAAATCCGTCAACCGCATTGACTTCGCCTTCGCCGAATTGTTTCCAGAACGTTGTTCCGTAAATTCCTTCGCCGTTAACAGAAAGCCATTCACCCATTGTGAGAAGAACTTCAGTTTCTTCAGCAGTAATCGTTCCATCGGCTTTGGGACCGATATTAATGAGCAGGTTTCCGTTTTTGCTGACGATATCAACAAGGTCGCAGATAACCTGTCTTGCACTCTTGTATTCGTTATCAAAGCGATAACCCCAGGAATGTTTGCCGATTGCTGTATCTGTCTGCCAATAAATCGGTGAAATGCCTGTAAGAGCGCCACGCTCAACATCAAAGGTTGCAACGTTCGGCGGAAAAGCCTCGTGCTTATAGTTGATTGTTACCTCTTTGCCCCATTCTTCAGCCCGGTTATAATAATATGCCGCAAGCTTTTTCAGATAAGGCTTAAACGAATGGTTGTGAATCCACCAGTCGAAATAGATGACGGACGGCTGATATTTATCAATCAATTCACAGGTGCGGACAAGCCAGTCTTCAAGCCACTCCGTACTTGCTCCCGTTGAATAGGTATCGGCGGTAGTCTGATGGATTATTGCAGGGTCAAATTCTTCGCAGCAAACTGCAGGGCCGTAAAAATCAGAATATTTTTCATCATTCACATCGCTCTCGCAAAGTCTGCCGGGATTCATAAAGAAGTAATGCTCTGCACGGTGAGATGATGCACAAAATTCCAGACCTTGTTTTTCGCACTCCGCTTTCAGTTCACCGATAACGTCACGGCAAGGTCCCATTTCTTTCGCATTCCAGCGATTAAACTGAGTGTCATACATAGCGAAACCGTCATGATGCTCTGCAACGGGCATTACATATTTCATACCTGCTTTTTTGAAAAGAGTAACCCATTCGGCAGCATTGAATTTTTCAGCCTTGAACATAGGGATAAAGTCCTTATAACCGAAATCCTTCTGCTCGCCCCAGGTTTTTCTGTGATGCTCAAATTCACGTGTTCCCTTTTCATACATTCCTCTTGAATACCATTCGCAACCGAAGGCGGGCACGGAATAAACACCCCAATGAATGAACACACCTAATTTATCGTGCATATACCATTCGGGCACTTTGTGCTGTGACAGAGAGCTCCAATCAGCCTTGTATTTTCCGTTTTCATTTACTTTATCTATCAGATTCAGATATTCCTTTGTTGTCATTTTTATCACCCAGTTCATAATAACACACGTATGGAGGTTTTGCACTATGTTTTTTTCAGAATGCTTTGCATTTGAGAAAAAGTTCAGTTGTTTTTAACCAAAGCGTGTGCTATAATCATCTCTACAAATAAGAATTTGTGGAGGTAATTATGAGATTTAAAAAACAAATTTCATTGCTTCTTTGTGTTGTAATGGTATTTTTATCCGCTACACTCTCATCTTATGCTTCTGACGGAACAAACGCAGGCACACCTGCAATAATAAACACAGCGGAAGAAATCACAGGCTTAGTTATCAATTATTTTGCAAAATTGATCAAAAACATCAAAGGCACAGATGAAACTGCTATACCCCCTGCAGCGGTAAATCCTCACTCGTGGATTGAATATAACGGCGAACCGATTGAGAATCCCGAACAGAGATTGAACGCAGAAACATGGGTTGCAAATGAAATTGCTTTTGAAAGCGAAAAATCATATACCAACCCGTTCAATGACGTTGATGTGGAACTTCACCTTTGGGGCAACGGCAGACTTTATAAAATCCCTGCTTTCTGGGACGGTGGTAATGTCTGGAAAGTCCGGTTCGTTTGTCCCTCCGAAGGTAATTGGCATTTCAAGACCGTCTGCACGGATGCCGAAAACACTTCGCTTGACGGCAGAACAGGTGCTGTTATCTGCACCGGATACAGCGGTGAGCACGATATTTATAAGCACGGTTTTATCACAACAAACGCAGGTGAAAAGTATTTCACTTATGACGACGGAACACCGTTTTTCTGGCTCGGTGATACTCATTGGAGCCTCGGCGACGAAACAGTTGATATGGTTGAAACAATATGCGAAAAGCGTGTTTCACAGGGTTTTACCGTGTATCAGAGTGAACCCATCGGAGCAAAGTTTGATTTTACAAACGGCATAACCGAAGAGGATATGGCAGGTCTTGCGGACTATGATGAAAAGTTCCGCATTATTGCAGAAAACGGGTTCGTTCACGCAAATGCACAGTTTTTTTCTCCTATTTTATTGAGCCCCTGATTTCAAACAACGGCGGTTTCAACGGCAATGAGCCGTCTGATTCTGCAAAAGCTTACCTTGAAAAAGTCAGCCGTTACTGGGTCGCAAGATACGGAGCTTATCCCGTTGTCTGGACACTCGGCCAGGAAGTTGACAATGATTTCTATTGGAGCGAAACAAACCATCCCGAATGGGGATTGGATAACAACCCTTACAAGCTTGTTGCGGAGTATTTAGCAAAACACGATGCATATGACCATCCGCTTTCTGCTCATATGGAAAACGTCGGTTCAACGTCGGTTTACGGCAACGGTGAGGGAGCAACGGATAATTGCAAGGTTTATTTCAAAGATGCAATGCCGTCCTGTTTCAGAGACATAAAAGCACACAATTTCTATGCCGTTCAATGGCACACCGACAAAACAGAGCAAAGCGATTTCCGAATTGAAAAAGACTGCTGGTATAACTCACAAGGCAAACCCGCAATCAATTATGAAGGCCAGTATTGCTATCTCTGGACAAAGAACTTCGGTTCAAGAATGCAGGGCTGGACAGCGTATCTTAACGGCATGTACGGCTACGGTTGGGGCGGTCACGATACCTGGAGCTACCTCAATGTTTATGATGAAGAAAACGACAGCTCCGACGGCGTTGACACAATAACGAGCGAAGAAAAAATCAATGCAACCTGGCAGGATGCGCTCGAATACGAGAGCTCATATCAAGTCGGATATATGCGAGATTTCCTTGAAAACACAGAATGGTATAATCTTATTCCCAGATTTGACAACAAGGCATATTTTGTTCCTGCAAACAATGTTTATTATGTTTATGCAGGCAACGAAGATAACACCGAAATCGTTATTTATTTCTATTCGTTCACCGATGAAACCGTTGCGCAGAATGTAAACACCAAGTTTTACGGCGGAATAAAAACGGGTACAATCGGAAGCCTCGTTCCGAACGGAAGATATACCTATCAATGGTTCAACCCCATCAGCGGTGAATTTTCCGAAGAATATGAATTTACCGCTACAAGATTCGGCACATATTATATCGGCGACAGACCGCAGGCAACCGATATGGCTCTGCGCATAAGAGCTGCCGATAAATTCTGAACGAGTAATCGTATCTGCTAAATTCCAATTTGTCAAAAAGTTCGGAAAATAAGAATTTGACGAGGAGAACATATATGAAATACAAAGGAACACTTATTGTTGTTAAAGATTGTAACCGTGCGTTAAAGTTCTATAGTGATATGTTTGGATTTCAACTGCTTCAAGACAACGATGGGAATATGGAATTGACGAATAATTTATATTTACAGGAATCGGAATATTGGGAACAATTCACAAAAAGAAGTGTAATTCCAAACAGTAATCAGTCGGAGTTGTATTTTGAAGAGCCCAACATAGAACAGTTTGTAGAGCATCTTGAAACACGTTACCCTGAAATCGAATATGTCAATCACCTGATGACACACAGCTGGGGACAAAAGGTGGTCAGATTCTACGATTTGGATGGTAACTTAATTGAAGTAGGAACACCG
>JAZSDF010000087.1:0-15725 GCA_045531035.1 Acutalibacteraceae bacterium
GTCCGTATTAATGCCGTAAAAACTCAAAAAAAGGGCAAAAATCAGCCAAAGTCCGTCAAAAGTCCGTCACGACTTTTTTCTGTTTTAGAATTATTTTAAAAGACTAATTTAACAAAGAAAAACCCCGAAACCGTTGATATACAAGGGTTTCAGGGCTTCTTTACTGGAGGTGCCACCCAGATTTGAACTGGGGAATCGAGGTTTTGCAGACCTCTGCCTTACCACTTGGCTATGGCACCATATAAAATTAAATGGAGCGGATGACGAGGCTCGAACTCGCTACCTCCACCTTGGCAAGGTGGCGCTCTACCAGATGAGCTACATCCGCACCTATTGGTGCCTCCGGTCGGAATTGAACCAACGACACGTGGATTTTCAGTCCACTGCTCTACCAACTGAGCTACAGAGGCATAGAAATGACCTGTAATCAGATTACAGGTCATTCAAATGGCGACCCGGAACGGGCTCGAACCGTCGACCTCTAGCGTGACAGGCTAGCGTTCTAACCAACTGAACTACCGGGCCAGATGGTGGGAACAACAGGGCTCGAACCTGTGACCCTCTGCTTGTAAGGCAGATGCTCTCCCAGCTGAGCTATGCTCCCACATCGGTGTCGCTTTGTTCAAGCGACATGACGTATAATACACTACTTTTTCGGAAATGTCAACCCTTTTTTAAAAAAATTTTTAAAAAAAATTACAAAAAAGTTTTAGTGCTTATACAGAACAATAATCCAGTGATCTGCTTCAACTGAAAACACGTTGATTTTATTATACAATTATATATTTATGATAAATACACTTTGATATATGCTTCTCATCCTTGACAATCGTCGGACCAAGTAATATAATTCAAATAACAAAAATGAATGGAGAAACCGCAGATGAAAAAAATATTTTCTTTATTAATAGTTTTGATGTTGATTTTATGTGGTTGTAACGGTTTTGAAAAAATCAAAATAGAAAAAAGCAATTGGAGTTTATCTCATATAACCGAAACAGAAACAGATATCACCATTTTTTGTTCAGAAAAAACTTTTCCGAAATTCCCCGATGCAAAGGTTATAGACCTCAAAATTTCTTCAGGTGAAGAAACAATAACGATTACAAATATTGCAACTGAGGAATCCTGGACTTTGAAATATGCAAAAAGCAAAACCGCCGAAACAAACAATACAGATGGCTCAGTTTATGATGTCTTCTATGAAAATGGTGATAAAACTTATAAAGGATATGCTTCAACAGGCATTTCAACAAAAAGTAAATTTGATAAGGACTATTATTTTACAATAACCATAGGCGGATACAGCTTATATTTCATTGACACTCTTGATTAATAAACTATATGAAAAGTCGGCAAGAATTATTCCCTGCCGACTTATTTTTATATTTCAGCTTCATGAAGCCAGATGTACTTTTCGTCCTCGTTACGGGTAGTCTGAAGCCACGGGTCTCCGTCGAGATGTCTTATCATCCAGCAGGTATACATCTGAAAACCGGGTGCAACGGACTGGGGATGAAGTGCTCCGCCGGGTATCGCAGAAAAGCTGTTGTCAACACTCTTGAAAACCTCATCACCGACAAAGCTTGCACCGAAGCCTTCGGGTCTGTCGAATTTAAAATAATAGCACTCGGGCTGAGGATGTCTGTGGGGAAGATAGCCTGACCAGTTTCCTTTGTCATTAAGCACTTCACCAAGAACCATATTGGAATAAGGTGCGATTTCCTTATCAATGATTGTGTTAACACGGCGTTTTGCAACATTTCCGAATTTACCTACGCAGGAATATCCCCACGGTGCATCCTCGGGTCTGTAAAGCTTGGAAGCAAAAGTGCTATCATTTTTGGTGCACTGGACAAGAATTTCCGAATTTTCTTCAGCCGTAACGGTAATATTGCTTTCAGAACAGGCATGAACAGCAAAAGGTCCTTCCGTGAAAACACTTTCACGGCTGACGGTTTCGGATATATCTTCACAAACAAAGGTTATTTTTCCCGAAAGAAGAAGGACTGCAATTTCTTCACCGTTGCGGCAGAAATTTCTTGTTTCGTCCGATTTCATACGGTAAACACGAACATCCATCATCATTTCGCTGTAGTCATTATCATAAGTGCAGAGAATTTCTTCGCCGTTGATATCAAACTCGGGATAACCGAATAATTTACCCATAATATTCTCCTTTCTTATTCTGCAAGCTTTCTGATTTCGGCAGAAGTGAATCTGTATTTCTTTTCACAGAAATGGCAGTCAACCTCGGTAAACGGGTCGTTTGACATATCGATAAGTTCTTCCTTGCCCATTGTAAGAAGCGCTTTTGTCACTCTTTCTCTTGAACAGTTGCATCTGTATTCGGGTCTTGCAGTATCAAGTATTTCAAGGTCGAATGTTTTGAGAACATTGCGGCAGATATTCTCGGGAGTCATGCCGCTTGTGAGCATCTGTGTAACGGAAGGAATACCCTTTATACATTCTTCAACTTGGTCGATTGTATCTTCGAGAGCAGTCGGAAGAAGCTGGATAATAAATCCGCCTGCCGCCTGAATTGTCAAATCGGGATTGACAAGAACACCGAGCGCGCACACGCTGGGAAGCTGTTCGCTTGTTGCAAAATAGCTTGTTATATCCTCTGCGATTTCACCTGAAACGATGGGAATCTGACCGATATAAGGCTCTTTCATACCGAGGTCCTTCATGACGGTCAATGTGCCGTCTGTTCCAACCGCACCCGCAACATCAAGCTTACCCTTATCGTTAAGAGGAATTTCAACAACGGGATTTGCAACATAACCTCTTACATTGCCCTCACTGTCCGAAACCGCAATAAGAGAGCCTGCAGGTCCGTTGCCGTTGAGTCTGAGAGTTACGCTGTTATCCTTACCCTTGAGAACCGCGCCCATCATTGAAGCGGCGGTAAGAAGTCTGCCGAGTGCCGCAGAGGTTACGGCAGATGTCATATGGATTTTTTCCATGCGGTTAATTATATCGGTACTGTCAACCGCAATGACGGTCAATGTGCCGTCGGTTGATATCATTCTTACAAGTTCGCTCATATTATCACTTCTTCTTTGCTAAAAATACTGCCCTTTCGCTGTCGGGCCTCACATTTTCGGTTGTCATATCATCATAAATTCCGACAACCTCAAATCCCGATTCTTCAAGCCACAGCTTTATTTCATCAAGCTCATAAGCCTTTTCGGTAAAGCTTTCGGAGGCACGGTAATAAACGCCATCCTCTTCCTCAAAGAAATCGAGAGTAATTTCAACGCTGTTGTCCGAGAAATTGTAGTTATTCTGCCATGCGCAGAAAACTCCTTCGGGTTCAAATACAAAAGCATTGTCGGCAAGAATATTTTTATGCTTATGGATTGTGTTCACATCAAACGCAAACACTCCGTCTTTGTTCATAAAAAGAGATACCTTTTCGAAAGTTTTCTTCACATCATTGCCGTTATCAAGATGATTTATGCCGTCAAGAACACAAACTGCGCAGTCAACCGTACCGTAAAGGTCGATTTCCTGCATTTTCTGATTAAGCAGAAGAATGTGTTTTCCGTTTTCAAACATCTTCTGCTGTGCGGCATTAAGCATACCTATACTGCTGTCAACACCGATAACATCAAAGCCCCTGTCCGCCATCTCAAAAGACATGCTTCCCGTACCGCAGCCGAGGTCAAGGAGTATCCCGTCTCTTATTCCGCACATGGAAAGAAGCCTGCAAAAATAATCTGCACGCTTCTTATACTCAACATTATCGGTCAGCAAGTCATAATAACGCGAAAAATCATCGTATGACATTACTTTTCCATCCTTTTGAACACAACCTCATAACCGTTGCAGCCGTACTGAAGAGAACGGTTAACACGGCTGATGGTTGCCGTACTTGCACCTGTTTCAGATACAATTTCATTATATACTTTTTTATCACGAAGCATTTTTGCAACAACAATTCTCTGGGAAATCGATTTGATTTCGGTCACAGTGCAAAGATCCTCGAAAAAATCGTAACATTCCTCCATGGTTTCGAGATTAAGAATTGCCTCAAAAAGAAAATCTACGTTTGCATCCTTAAATTTTGCGCTCATTTAGGAACCGCCTTTCGTATACTTTTATACTTTAACATTTTAACACACGAAAAGCAAAAAGTAAATACTAAATGATAAAAATTTTTAAAGAAATAACTATTATTAATATACCTTGCAACACCATAAACGGGTAAACAGTTACAAACGGTGTTTTCAGAATAACGTCGGACACCTTTCTGCCGTTTCTCGGAGCTTTCCATATAACACAGATAAGTTCGGTGATAAGATACGGAACAGTACCGATTAATACTATATTGAAAGGTGTGCAGTATTCGGGATAAAAGCAGCCTGCAAAAATAACCGAACAAATTACAGTTAAAATAACAGCTGCAAGCGGCAGTAATTTCGATTCGGGAAAACGGTCAAAAACACACTTTACCGCAAGAACAAAAACAAGCATGAAAACGGTTGAATAAATCGCAGTAAACCTTGAACCGAGAAGAAGAAAAGCCATCGGAAGAATATTATAGAAAGCTCTTTCTGTAATATCGCATCTGAAAGAATTGATTTTTTTACCTTTTCTTTCGCATATCATTGCATAGAGATTCACTCCGACTATTCCGAAAACAAAAACAGCACATATCAAAGGCATAAATTTTTCAAGTGTTTCGGGAAGTGTGCGTATACCGTTAAGTTCGATTGCTTTGTTATATTTTCCAACGAATTCAAACCTCAAACAATAGGTCAGCGCAAGACCGAAACCGCCGATTGCACCGAGGGCAAACTCCATGATTTTCCAGCCGTCAACAAGGTATTTATCACTGAGCTTTCCGAGGATGTATTTGCCGTTCTTCATAGGAAACGCTGAAATTTCATAAAATTTCATTGCAGCAAACCATCCTATTGCACCGAAGAAAAATCCGCCCGCAATCATAGCGAGTGTGAAATCATCGCCTCTTACAACCGCAAGTGCAATCATAGCAATAAGCAACGCAAGGTTGCTGCCCCACTCTTCACGGCGGGTAAGAGAATAAAAAATTCTCGGATAAATTCCTTTTTCCTTGTCATACGGCTGATTGAAAATCCTGTAACCGATTTGCTGTATAGCGGGAATAAGAAGCATGAATATCAGCAAATCTCGGGTTGAATATATACTCTTGCTCATCGAAGCAAGAGAAATCGCAATAAATCCGCCGCAAATTGAAAACCACAGTGCACCTTTGAAAGCAAGACCGAAATATCCTTTACGGGGATTATAATCGGGTCTGCCGCGATGAAGCACCATACCGATTGTTTCGCCGTAAGGTTCGGTTCCACCGAATGTCATGCCCATAAGTCCTGCCGCCGCGGGAATCCAAAAATTATCTCTTATGGCACCGCCCGAAAACCACGCAAGCAAAAGCCCGATAAATGCCCCCGGAAGCATTGCACCTTTTTCTCCGCCGATAACCGTTCCTCTCATTCCCCAAGCATAGCTTGCGGCAAGAGTCGTAAATAAAATACATATAATCATATCGGAAATGTTCAAAATATCTCATCTCCTTATTTCGTTTTTTCAAATATACCATATTTTTTCAAAAAAATATACAGATTATTAATATTATTTTCATTTCCCACTTGCACAGTTGCGACGAAAAGTATATAATAGTGATAATATTCTATCGAAAGTGCGGTTGTTTTATGATTGATTCGCAAATCAAGGCTTTGATTTCATACGCCGTTGCCAACGGTCTTATTGAAGAAAGCGACAAGGTTTACTGCACAAATGCAGTTATTCATCTTCTTAAAAAAGATGAATTTGACCACTCATGTGAAGAAGCAAACGGAGAAATAAATGTTATCCTCGATGCTCTTTGCAATTACGCAATTGGAAAAGGAATAATCGAAGACTCCATTGTTTACCGTGACCTTTTCGACACTGCAATAATGGGCGTACTCACTCCCAGACCTTCTCAGGTTATTGATAAATTCGGCAGACTTTATTCGGAATCACCCGAAAAGGCAACGGATTATTACTATAAACTCAGCGGTGACACAAATTATATCCGCAGAGACAGAATTGACAAAATCCTCAAATGGCAGCATGACGGAGATTACGGAACGATTGATATCACTGTCAACCTTTCTAAACCCGAAAAAGACCCGAAGGCTATTGCCGCCGAAAAAAATGCACCGCAGTCGGGCTATCCGAAATGTCAGCTTTGCCGTGAATGTGAAGGCTATGCGGGAAGAGTCAACTTCCCTGCAAGACAGAATCACAGAATCATTCCCATTACAATCGATAATTCAGGTTGGTTCATGCAGTATTCACCTTATGTTTACTATAATGAACATTGCATTGTTTTCAACGGTAAGCATACACCGATGAAAATTGACAAAACAGCTTTTTCAAAGCTTCTTGAATTTGTAAATCTGTTCCCCCATTATTTCATCGGCTCAAATGCAGATTTGCCGATAGTCGGCGGTTCAATCTTAAGCCACGAGCATTTTCAGGGCGGCAGATATGAGTTCGCAATGGAAAGAGCTCCGATCGAAAAAAAAGTTGAATTCAAAGGCTTCGAGGATGTTGAAGCAGGTATCGTAAAATGGCCTATGTCAACAATCCGTCTGCTTTCGGACACTCCCGAAAAGCTTGTTGAACTTGCGGACAAAATTCTCGGTGCATGGCGTGAATATACCGATGAAAGCGCATTTGTTTTTGCTTATTCAGGTGATACACCCCACAATACAATCACCCCCATCGCAAGACGCAGAGGAAACAAATATGAACTCGACCTCGTTCTTCGCAACAACATCACAACAGACGAGCATCCCATGGGAGTTTATCATCCCCATGCCGAGCTTCATCACATCAAGAAGGAAAACATCGGACTGATTGAAGTTATGGGTCTTGCAGTTCTTCCTCCCAGACTTAAGGATGAACTTGAAGCACTTGCTGATGCAATTATAAGCGGCAAAAATTTGCGTAAAAATCTGCTCACCTCCGGTCATGCAGACTGGGCTGAAGAATTTATCCCCCGTCACCCCGAAATCAACGCAGACAACGTAACCGACATCATTCATGCAGAGGTCGGCAAGGTTTTTGCAACAGTTCTTGAACACGCAGGAGTATTCAAGCGTGACGAAAACGGATTTGCCGCATTTATGAGATTCATTGAATCTGTGTAACCAACTGTAATTATGGAATAAGCACCGTAAGGTGTTAAATATGAAAGGAGTTATCCCATGAAAAAAATTCTCGCACTTCTCCTTGCCGCTGCACTTCTTTTCAGCTTCGCAGCATGCGGTAAGAACGACACAACAGCAGACACAACCACAACCACAGCAGCAGAAGAAATCGACACAACCGCAGCCGTTGAAGATGATACAACCGCAGCGGTTGAAGGTGACACAACAGTAGCACCCGTTGAGGGCGAAACAACTCTTGCAAACGAAGAAACAACAGTTGCAGGAACAACTCTTCCCGCAATTGCAGCAGCTCCCGCTACAACAGAAGAAATCGTTGCTCTTTATAACAAGACAATCAACGATGCTTATGCAGCAAAGGTTGGCTTCAATAAAGAACGCTACACAGACAACGAAGCTCTTAATGCAGGTTTCCTTCTCAAGACATTTGGTGACCTTATTTATCAGTTCATGGGTATCGGCGCTGATAACAGATACACAATGGACGTAACAAAGGGTCAGTGGGAAAGCGACGTTCCTCACCATTACCTTCGCAAGAGCACCCTTTCAGCTGCAGATGTTACATCTGCAAAGTGCACAGAAAATAATGGTAAGTACACAATCACACTCAATGTTAAGCCCGGTAACAGCAAGGCTTCCAAAACAGAAAAATACAACAACTCTCCCATTGATAAGTGCGGTATCTGCGTTGGCGATGCAGACAAGAGCTACTTCGACCACAAAACTGCTCCCGTTATCTACAGTGCAATCGGCGAAGTTCTCAGTAGCGCAGTTATTGAGGAAAGCTACTCAAATGCAAAGGTTGTAGCTGTTATTGATGCTGCAACAGGTCACCTTGTAAGCCTTACTGTCGAATTCGACATCAGCGTTGTTATCGATGCAGCAGGAGGCGGTAATGCAACAGGTCAGACTCACATCCTCTACAAGAACTTCAAGTATTAATCATTCTACATAAAATCGCAGTCGGAGATTCGTTCTCCGGCTGCTTTTTGTTTTATATTTTCTACAAAACAGTAAATATTTCATTGTGCAAAATGCACATACATTTTTAACATCAAAAATTTAAAGTTGTTGCAGTCTACGATTTTTTAAAGACCTGATTTTATCATGTAAATTCGGGTTGACTTTATCTATTTGTTTATATATAATATATAGAACTTATAGTGCATAAGTATTTTTACACAGCAAAACACTTCATATTCCGTCAAGGAATGCTGTTCAAAAAGGAGAGATTAGCATGAAAAAAATCACAATCACGGACGCCACACTCAGAGAGTGCGCACACAAGGGTGATATCGCCCTCAGTTTCAAGGAAAAGCTTGAAATTGCAAAGCTGCTCGATAAACTCGGAATCGATGTTATCGAAGCGGCTCCCATCACAGATGAAAAAATCGATACACTCGTTTTGCGCACTATAAGTCCCCTCCTAAAGAACAGCACTCTATCCTGTCCCGTCGGCAGTACGGTTGAAGAAGCAGACAGAGCAATGAAATCTATTTCGGGTACAAAAAACCCCAGACTTGTTGTTTCGCTTCCCGTGTCGGCAGTTCAGATGGAATATTTTTATCATAAGAAACCTGCTCAGATGCTTGAGCTCATCGGCACTCTGACCGCTCATTGCGTTTCACTCTGCAACGATGTTGAGTTTGCAGCAGTTGATGCGACAAGAGCTGAAAAAGAATATCTTTTTGAGGCAGTTAAGGTTGCAATCGAAAACGGTGCAAAAACCGTCACCATTTGTGACACTGCAGGTGCCTTCCTTCCCCGTGAATTTGTTTCACTTATCAACGAACTCTATGATGTTGTTCCCGCTGTTAAGGATGTTAAACTCGGTGTTGAGTGCAGCAACGCTCTCGACATGGCAAATGCCTGTGTATTTGCTTGCATAGGTGCAGGTGCAGCTCAGATTAAAACCTGTGTCGGCGGCGAAACAATGGCTGACCTTGAAAAAGTTATGAAAGCTCTTCAGGTCAAGGGTCATTCTCTTGATGTAAATTATTCTGTTAATTCAATGGCAATCAATCACTCTGCCGGTCAGATTCTCCGAATGACAAGCGAATCCCACAAAAACCTTGCAGCTTCCGAAGGCATTGGCGAATACGGAAATACAGTTCTTCTTGATGACACAGCCGATATTTCAAAAGTAAGCAACGCAATCGTTTCTCTCGGCTATGAGCTTTCTGAAGATGACACAGCAAAGGTTTTTGAAGCTTTCAAAAATGTTTCTGTTAAAAAACAGGTCGGAGCAAAAGAGCTTGATGCGATTATCGCTAACGTTGCTCATCAGGTGCCTCCCACATACAGACTTCAGAGCTATGTTATCAACGCAGGAAACGTTATTTCCTCAACTGCCAACATCATCCTTGAAAAAGGCAACAGAACTCTCAAGGCGGTATGCATGGGCGACGGTCCTATCGATGCAGCTTTCCACACAATCGAGCAGATTATAGGTCACCACTATGAGCTTGACGATTTCCAGATTCAGTCCGTCACCGAAGGCCGTGAAGCTATGGGTGAGGCTCTCGTAAAGCTCCGTTCAAACGGTAAGCTTTATTCGGGCAAGGGTGTTTCAACAGATATCATCGGCGCAAGTATAGTTGCTTATATTAACGCTCTCAATAAAATTGTCTATGAGGAGAAAGCTATATGAAACTGTCATTTTCCACAAACGGATGGCAGGAGCTTTCATGGTCCGAATTTGTAAGCACTGCCAATGAGCTCGGATTTTCTGGTATCGAAATCCACAACATAACAGACGACAGGTTCACCGGAAACGATGCGCCTTTCAATAAACAGAATTCTTCCGCAACCGTTCACAAGCTTCGTGAAAATTCACTCACGGTTTCCTGCCTTGATACCTTCTGCAATATTGCGGATGCTTCTGCGGCAGAAGAAGGTTATGAAGAAATAGCAACGGCAATTGAAATTGCCGCAAGAATAAGATGTCCTTATGTCAGAATCCATGCTTATGCAAGCGGAGAAGACAGAAAGGTTGAAGACTCAAACGTTATTTCCCTTATCGGCAGAGTAATCGAAAAGGCTGAGCAGGATAACGTTGCACTTCTTATTGAAACCGTCGGTATCTATGCCGATACATCAAGACTCCGCGACCTACTCAACATCTTTGCCTGCGACCATCTTGCCGCTCTTTGGGATATCAATCATCCCTACAGAGATTTCAGTGAAGAACCCGACACAACAATTACTAACCTCGGTGCATATATAAAGCACGTTCACGTCAAGGATTCGGTTGTTGAAAACGGCGAAGTCAAATACAGACTTATCGGCGAAGGTTCTCTCCCGATTCAGACAATGCTCAACGCTCTTGAATCGGTAAACTACGACGGTTTCCTTTCATACGAATGTCAGCCCGAAACAATGGAAGACTTCGGTGTTGCCGAAATCGTATTTCCCCACTTTGTCAATTCAATCACAAACTACGATAAAAAGAAAAAGAGTAAAGAGCTTCTTTACGAAAACAGAAGCGGTACAGGCAAATTCGTCTGGGAAAAATACAAACTCATAAACAAGACCTTCTCAGAAGTGCTTGACACAATGGTTGAAAAGTTCCCCGACCAGATTGCTTATAAGTACACAACACTTGATTATACCAGAACTTACTCACAGTTCCGTGACGACGTTGACAACTGTGCAAGAGCACTCATTGCGCTTGGCGTTAAACCCGGCGACAAGGTTGCCGTATGGCTCACAAATCTTCCTCAGTGGTTCATCACTTTCTGGGCAACAACAAAAATCGGCGCAGTTCTTGTTACCGTAAACACCGCTTATAAAATCCACGAGATAGAGTATCTTCTCAGACAGTCCGATACTCATACCCTTATCACTATCGAATCATGTCTTGATTCAAACTACGCTCAGTCCATCGCTGAGCTTTGTCCCGAGCTTGAGGTTGCGGTGCCGGGTAAACCCCTTCATTGCCGCAAGCTCCCCTTCCTTCGCAACATTATCACGGTAGGTTACCGTCAGAAGGGCTGTCTCACATGGGAAGAAGCAATGGATATGGCGGTAAGAGTTCCCGTTGAGGAAGTTTACCGCAGAGCAGCCGCAGTTGACTGCCACGATGTTGCAAATATGCAGTACACTTCAGGCACAACAGGATTCCCCAAGGGTGTTATGCTCACACACTACAATATCGTCAACAACGGCAAGACTATCGGTGACAGAATGGATATGTCCACAGCCGACAGAATGATGATTCAGGTTCCGATGTTCCATTGCTTCGGCATGGTGCTTTCGATGACATCAATGATGACTCACGGCGGAACACTTTGTCCGCTCCCCTATTTCTCGGCAAAGTCATCCCTTGCCTGCGTTCATCAGGAGCATATCACTTGCTTCAACGGTGTTCCCACAATGTTCATTGCAATGTTCCAGCATGAGGACTTTGCAAAAACCGATTTCTCCTATATGAGAACGGGCATCATGGCGGGTGCAAATTGTCCGCCTGAACTTATGAAGCGTGCGGCGGCCGAAATGAACATGACGGAAATTCTTTCCGTTTACGGCGAAACGGAAGCTTCTCCCGGCTGCACAATGGGTGAAGTCAATGAATCACTCGAGGACAGAACCGAAACAGTCGGAAGTGCGTTCCCGAATGTAGAGTGTAAAATTATAGACCCCGAAACGGGCGAAGACCTTCCCGACGGTGAAAACGGCGAATTCGTTGCAAGAGGCTATAACATTATGAAAGGTTATTATAAAATGCCGAAAGCAACCGAAGCCGCAATCGACAAGGACGGCTGGCTTCACAGCGGCGATATCGCCTGCAGAAGACCCGACGGATATTATCTTATCACGGGAAGACTCAAGGATATGATTATCCGAGGCGGCGAAAACATCTATCCCCGTGAAATTGAAGAATTCATTTACACTCATAATTTCGTTCAGGATGTTCAGGTTATCGGTGTTCCCGACAAGCGTTACGGCGAAGAAATCATGGCATGCATAATTCTCAAAGAAGGCTGCAGCATGACAGAAGAAGAAATGAAGGATTATATCAAATCCCATATGGCAAGGCACAAGGTTCCCCGCTATATCGAATTTGTTGAAGATTTCCCGAAGAACGCGGCAGGCAAGATTCTCAAATATAAGATGAGAGAAGAATTTGCCGCAAAACTCGGTCTTTCCAAAAATTAAATTACCGAAAGGATGTTATAAAATGTTAAATATCAAAATTGAGAGAACAACCGCTCCCAAGCAGAAGCCCGACGAAAACAATCTCGGCTTCGGAAAAATTTTTACCGACCACATGTTTGTTATGAATTATACAGAGGGTCAGGGTTGGCATGACCCCCGCATAGTTCCCTATTCAAATCTCAGCCTTTCCCCTGCCTGCATGGTTTTCCACTACGGTCAGGAAATGTTTGAAGGTCTTAAGGCTTACAAGGGTGCTGACGGCGAAGTCCGTCTTTTCAGACCCGAAATGAACGCAAAGAGAACAAACGACACAAACAAGCGTCTTTGCATCCCCGAGCTTCCCGTTGAGGATTTTGTTCAGGCTGTGAGCGCAGTTGTTGATGTTGACCGTGACTGGATTCCCTCAGCTCCCGGCACATCGCTCTATATCCGTCCCTTCATCATCGCAACAGACGATTTCCTCGGTGTTGCTCCTTCAAAGACTTATCTCTTCATCGTTATCCTCTCTCCCTCGGGTGCTTACTATTCAAGCGGTCTTGCTCCCGTAGGCATCTGGATTGAAGACGACTATGTAAGAGCAGTCAAGGGCGGCATGGGCTTTGCAAAGACAGGCGGCAACTACGCAGCAAGCCTTGCAGCTCAGGTTAAAGCACACGACGACGGTTATTCACAGGTTCTCTGGCTTGACGGTGTTGAAAGAAAATATATCGAAGAAGTCGGCGCAATGAACATCTTCTTCAAAATTAACGGTACTATCGTTACACCGATGCTCAACGGCAGTATTCTTCCCGGTATCACAAGAAACTCCGTGATCGAGCTTTGCAAGAGCTGGGGTCTTCCCGTTGAAGAAAGAAAGATTTCCGTTGATGAGCTTCTCGAAGCACAGAAGAACGGTGCTCTTGAAGAATGTTTCGGCACAGGTACAGCAGCAGTTATCTCTCCCGTAGGTAAGCTCCGCTATAAGGACGACGTTATGACAATCAACGGCGGCGAAATCGGTGAAATCAGCCAGAAGCTTTACGATACCGTAACAGGTATTCAGGGCGGTACCGTTGAAGACAAATTCGGCTGGGTTAAAGTTCTTTAATATGGAAAGCAAAAGAATAACAATCTTTGCAGGTCATTACGGAAGCGGCAAAACAAACATTGCCGTCAATTACGCTCTGCGTCTTCGTGAAGAATACGACAAGGTAAGCATTGCCGACCTTGACATTGTAAATCCTTATTTCAGAACAAAGGACAGCGAAAAACATCTCGAAGAAAAAGGAATACGCCTTATTTCTTCGGAATACGCCAATTCAAATGTTGATGTCCCCGCTTTGCCCGCCGAAGCTTATTCGATAATCGATGACTTATCGGTAAGAGCTGTTATTGATGTCGGCGGCGATGACAGAGGAGCACTCGCACTCGGGAGATATACACCGTCGATAATTGAGCAGAACAACTATGAACATCTGCTTGTTGTCAATAAGTACAGACCTCTTACTCCGAACTGCGCTTCAACAATTGAAGTTATGAGAGAGATTGAAACCGCTTGCGGAATGAAATTCACCGGAATTGTCAACAATTCCAACCTCGGCGACGAAACCACCGCGGAAGACGTTATTTCTTCAATCGGTTATGCCGAAGAAATTTCAAAAGCAAGCTCACTTCCGATAAGAATGACCACCGTAAAAGAAGATTTATTTGATACACTTAAAGATAAAGTTGTTAACTGCACACCGATAAAGCTTTATGTTAAGCAATCGTGGGCAAGGGCAACGGATTAAGGAGAAAGAATTATGGCAAAAGTAACCTTTAAAACAGACCTTTGCAAGGGCTGCGGTCTTTGCGTAGGTGCATGCCCCAAAAAGATTGTGGCATTGCTTAAGGACGAAATCAACGCCAAGGGTTATCATCCCGCTGGCATCACAGACCAGTCAGCTTGCATCGGTTGCGCTTTCTGTGCAACAATGTGCCCCGACTGCGTAATTACCGTTGAAAAGTAAGGAGAAAGAATAATGGCTGAAAAAGTATTGATGAAAGGTAACGAAGCTCTTGCGGAAGCAGCTATCATGGCAGGCTGCCGTCATTACTTCGGTTACCCCATAACTCCGCAGACAGAAGTTGCCGCATATATGGCAAAAAGGATGCCCCTCATCGGCGGCACATTCCTTCAGGCAGAAAGTGAAATAGCCGCAATCAACATGGTTTACGGCGCTGCTGCTGCAGGCAAAAGAACAATGACTTCAAGCTCAAGCCCCGGAATCGCACTCAAGAGCGAAGGTATCTCATATCTCGCAGGTTCAGACCTTCCCGCTCTTATCATCAACGTACAGAGAGGCGGTCCCGGTCTCGGCGGTATCCAGCCTTCACAGTCCGACTATTTCCAGGCAACAAAGAGTGCAGGTCACGGCGACTTCCACCTTGTTGTTCTTGCTCCCGCATCAGTTCAGGAAATGGTTAACCTCACATTCAAGGGCTTTGACCTTGCAGATAAATACAGGATGCCCGTTATGCTTCTTTCAGACGGCACAATGGGTCAGATGATGGAACCCGTTTCACTTGACATGGGTGAAATCAAGGAATACGACAAATCAGGTTGGGCAGCTTGCGGTACAAACTGCGAAAGAGAACACAATGTTGTCAACTCTCTTTTCATTCAGCCCGACGAACTCGAAAGATATAACTTTGAGCGTTACGAAAGATATGCAAAGATTGAAGCAGAAGAAGTTATGTATGACGAATACATGATGGACGATGCCGAAATCTGCATCGTTGCTTACGGCGTTGCAGCAAGAGTTTCACAGAATGCTATTGATAAGGCACGCGCTCAGGGTATCAAGGTCGGTATGATAAGACCCATCACACTCTGGCCCTTCCCCAAGGCTGTTCTCAATGCCGCCGCAGACAAAGTTAAGGCATTTATCAGCGTTGAGCTTTCAATGGGTCAGATGATTGAAGATATCGAACTCGCAACCCGTTGCAAGAAGCCTGTTCTTCTCTGTAACCGTGTAGGCGGTATGATTCCCACAACAGAAGACGTACTTAAATCCATTAACGAAGCAAATTCCGTCGGAGGTGACAAATAATGATAGTTTTTGAAAAACCCAAGGCACTTGCCGATGTACCCCTTCATTATTGCCCCGGATGCACACACGGTATTATCCACCGTCTTGTTGCAGAGGTTATTGACGAGCTCGGAATCGAGGGCAAAACAGTCGGTGTTGCTCCCGTAGGCTGCTCGGTATTTGCATATAACTATTTCAACTGTGATATGATTGAAGCCGCTCACGGCAGAGCTCCCGCAGTTGCAACAGGTGTTAAGCGTTCACTCCCCGAAAACATTGTTTTCACATATCAGGGTGACGGCGACCTTGC